>CAYOIG010000408.1:0-2011 GCA_964403915.1 uncultured Myxococcaceae bacterium | reverse complement strand
GCCGGCCGGGCGGAGGTCTCGACGTACACGTTCGGGTGTTTCCAGGCGAGAATCATCATCTCCTCCTCCCACGGATTGCCCACGTGCGTGCCGAGGATCTTCAGCTCTGGAAAGGTGAGCGCGACCTCGTCGAGATAGATGGGCCGGCCGCACTCCGACGGCAGCAGCGGACCCGTGTGCCCGACCTGGATCGCGATCGGCAGGCCGTACTCGCAGCAGGCGACGTAGAAGGGCCAGTACATGCGATGCGTCGGCGGCGGCGCCGTGGTGCGGCCGTCGCCGTACTGGTAGGGCTCGAGCCGGAAGGCGCGGAAGCCGAGATCCTCCACGCAGTGGCGGAAGTCGCGCATGGCGGGCATCGGATCGCGGATGTCGACCGTGAAGCAGCCGAGCATGCGATCGGGCGCCTGCGCGATGAGCTTCGCGGTCTCGTCGTTGTCCACGACCCAGGTGTCGAGAAACTTGAAGGAGGAGGCGACGATGACGTCGACGCCTCCCTCGTCCATCTCGGCCAGCACCTGCTCGACGCTGAAGCCGCGCCGGAAGCGCTCCTCGACGCCGTACTTGCGGAAGATGTGCCAGAACTGGGCCGGCCAGCGCTCCTCGCGGCCCGGCGGAACGATCGTGGCCCAGGCATCGATGGCACCCACCCGCTGTGCCGGGCTCATCCTGCTCCTCCTCGGATCGAGTAGTGACCGATGACCAAAATAGTATTGTGGTCATTCGTAGTCAATCCTATTCTTCGCGGAATGAGCGACTCCCTAGCGATCGCGCCCCGGGAGCGGCTGCTCGCGGCCGCCGAGGCGCGTTTTCGCCGCTACGGCTACCGGCGCAGCACGGTGGACGACATCGCACGCGCCGCGGAAACCGGTAAGGGATCGTTCTACCTGCATTTCTCCTCCAAGGAGGAGGTCTATCTGGCCGTCGTGGAGAGCTCTCTCGGGCGCTTCCTGGAGAAGGCGGCAGCGGCCCTCGGCAGCGAGGCCCCGGCCCCCGAGCGGCTGCGTGCGCTGGTGGAGGCCACCGCCGAGCACTACGGCCACGACGAGCTGCTCCGGGCCTCGCTCTTCGGGGGCGAGCCGCTGGTGGACGGAGCCGTCGCACGCCGCGCGGCCGAGATCCAGCGCAGCCGCATCCGCGCGCTGCTGGAGCAGACGCTTCGAGCCGGCCAGCGCGAGGGGAGCCTTCGCCCTTCACTCGACGTCGGCGCTGCCGCCGCCGTGCTCTTCGAGGCCGGCTGGGCCATCGTGCGCGCCGAGCTCGAGGGCACGGCCGACCTGCCGCTCGAGACCGCACTCGCGACACTGAGCGGGATCATCGGCCTCGGCATCCTGCGGCGCGCGGCCGGAGACGGCGGCGGGGCGTAGCGCCGCGGCTAGGCGGGGGCGAGGACCGCTTCAGCCCGCGGGCCGCGCCTGCGCCCCGGCGAGCGTCACGAGCGGTGTCGTGAGCCGCCAGGCGCCGGCCGGCCCGGATGCGTGCGGCCGCAGTTCGACACCCTGCGGTGTCGACTCGATGCCGAGCAGCTTCAGCACGGCGAGCAGCGGCCCGGCGTGGGCGTTCGAGTTCATCACGGGGAACTCGCGCATCGGCGTCGCGGGCTGCACGTAGGTCTCGCCGGGGCGATCGCCGAAATGGGCGTTGAAGGCGTCGGGTCCGCTCCAGATGCCGTACCAGATACGCGGGTATGCGCGGGCATGGGCAGCGAGCATCTGCTTGCCGAGGCATCGCCAGGCGCGCTGCGGGTCGTGGAGCGCGAGGCCCCAGACGGTGAGCGCACCGATGAAGGCCCACACGCCGCCGTTCACGTCCCAGCCCGGCGCGAGCAGGCCTGCGCGCACGGGATGCGGGCGGTCGAGGATCGTGGGCCCGATCGGCGAGGGTTCGCAGCAGCCCGCGTCGATGGCCTCTACCAGCGTGCGCCGCTGCGCTTCGGTGCCGAGGCGCGCGACGAGACACCACGCATTGGCGTCGAGGAAGAGATGCTCGCGGCCGATCGCGCCGCCGAGGC
>CAYOIG010000407.1:0-7271 GCA_964403915.1 uncultured Myxococcaceae bacterium | reverse complement strand
GCTTGGGCAGCGGCAGCGGCGGCTCAGGCCGAAGCTGATAGACTTCCGAGTTCCGCCGTCTGCGAATGCTGTGCCAGAGACACCGGCCGTACCTGCTCCCCCTGTCCGATGCCTCGTTCGATGCAACTGCGGTTGCGCCTTCGCTGCCGCATTCCAGGAGGTCGCCCGTGGACGCCTCCCACCCGGCACCGTCAGCCCTCCCCGGCGTTGCGCTTCGCGTTCGCGCACCCATTGCGAGCGGGGAGAGCGCCATCGTGATCTGCGATGCCCACGGCACGATCGAGTGGGCGAGCGAGGCGGTGTCTGCGCTCATGGGCCGGTCCTCTCCAGACCTGATCGGCCACTGCGCAAGCACGCTCGCCGCCGAGGCCGGCGTCGATGCCGCGACGATCGCGTCGGTGCGAGCGCGCCTGGCCGCGGGTGAAGCGGTGCGGCTCGATTTCCGGGTGGGCGCCGATTCGTATTCGCTGCGCCAGCTCGAGATCTGCATCGAGCCCGTCCCAGGCCGTTTCGGCGGCGATTGCGACTTCGTGGCCGCCGTGGCCGACGTCACTGCGCGCGAGCGTGCGATGCGCGAGCTGACCGAGAGCGAGGAGCGCTACCGCCGGCTCGTGGAGGCTTCGCCGGCCCCGATCGTCGTGCACAGCGACGGCAGGATCCGCTTCATCAATCCGGCTGGCCTCGACCTCCTCGGGGCGAAGCGCGCGGACGAGGTGCTGGGGCGATCCGTGATGGACTTCGTCCATCCAGAGTTCCGCGGCGTCGTGCTGGAGCGGGTGCGAAAGATGGAGGAGACGGGCGAGGCGAGCTACCTGCTCGAAGAGAAGTTTCTGCGGCTCGACGGCACGGTGATCGACGTCGAGGTCGCGGGTGCCGCGATCGTCTTCGAAGGCGAGCCGGCGATCCAGATCGTCGGGCGTGACGTCACGCAGCGCCGGCGGAGCGAGGAGAAGCAGCGTCGGCTCGGGGCTCGTCTCCGTGAGATGAAGCACCACGAGAGTCTCGTCGGCGTGGCCGACGGCGTCGCGAGCCAGCTCGCCGGGCTCTCGTCGATCATCGTCGGCACGGCCGATCAGGCCCTCACGGAGACGGCGCGAGGCCCGCAGGCGGGAGCGTTTCTGGCGATCCGGAAGGCGGGGCTGCGCATGGCAGCGCTCAAAGAGCAGCTCCTTGCCTTCGCAGGGCGGCGCCGCATCGTGCCGCGGCGTGTCGACCTCTCGCAGCTCGTGCTGGACGTCTCCGAGCGGCTCGAGGCGGAAATCGGAAGGCAGGTATCCCTGAGCTACGAGCTGCCGGGTGATCTGCCTCGCGTCTCGGTCGACGCCACGCTCGTGCGTCGCGTCGCGCTCGACCTCGTTCGCAACGCGGTCGATGCGCTGGGCGGAGGGCCCGGGGCGATTCACGTCAGAACCTACGCAATCGAGGCGGAACCCGAGACCCTTGCCCGGGTCGCGCCCCCGGCTGCGCTCGAGCCCGGGCGCTACGTGGCCCTCGAGGTCGGTGACACGGGATGCGGCATGGATGCGCAGACGCGCAGCCGGATGCTCGACCCCTTCTTCAGCACCAAATCGCCCGGCCGCGGGCTCGGACTGTCCGAGGTGATCGGCCTCGTGCACGCGCAGGGGGGCGGCCTCTACGTCGAAAGTGAGCCGGGGCAGGGCACGACCGTGACGGTGCTGCTGCCGGCGCTCGCGGGTCTCGCCAGCGTCGGGCCCCGGCCAGAGGCCGGCGCACGCGACGAACGGACCGGCTAGCGACGCAGGGTGTCGTGGCGCAGCCGCCGCCACGCATCGCTCTCGAGCACGCGGAGCAGCGCAGCATCGATCTCGCGCCGCAGCGGGCTCGCCGTCGGAAGGCCGAAGGCCACGAAGCCCTGGTCGATCACGCCCGGCACCAGCGCGAGACGCCCCTCGTAGCGCGTGTCGGCGAGATAGCGGAGCTCTGCCTCACCTCCGAGGACAGCATCGAGACGGCCCGACACGAGGGCTTCCACCGTTCGCTCGATGTCCGGAAAGGTGGCGAAGGCGATCGAACGCGAGCGCAGGTACTCGCTCATCGGCGAGTCCTTCAGGACGCCGACGCGTACGTGGGCGAGGTCCGCGATTCCGGTGATCCGCGGCTGCAGCTCCACGACCGTGAGCCGTGAGGCAATGATGGCGGTGAAGGTCGAGACGAGGACCAGGGACAGCAACATCACGATCATCGCGACGACGCGGCCGGCGATCGTCACCGGCGCGCGGTCGCCGTAGCCCACGGTGGACATCGTCGTGGCCGTCCACCACAGGCCGTTTCCGATGCCGGCGGCCATGCCGCCACCGAAGTGCCCAGGGTTGCGCCGGCGCTCCGCCCACCAGATCCCTACGGACGCGACGACCAGCAGCGCAAGCAACGCGAGCAGCACACCGTGCAGTCTCCGGGCGAGAGGCCCTCCGAGCGCCTCGGTCCAGCTCGTGTGGGTGCGCGGCATGGTGGCGATCACGTAGCCCGTGGAGAGGAACGGGCTGCTGAACTCGATCGTCCGTACCGAGTCGAGGGTGATGGGAACCGCCGCCGCGAGCAGATCGAGCTCGCCGGCGTTGAGCAGGCCGTAGATCTGGTCGGGCGGGTCGTAGCCGACCAGCTCGTAGCGGACCCCCATCTGGTCGGCGACCAGGTGCCAGAGATCGATCACGAGGCCGGTCCACTGGCCCGACCCGTCCCGCATGGAGTACGGAGGATCCTCGTAGGTCGCGACACGGAGCCGCCCCTGCAGCGCATCCGGTGCCGTCGTCTGCGGCGGGCTCTGTGCCGCCGCCGCAGCGGCCACGCCGACCGCCACGAGCGCAGCCCACGCCGGAAGCAGGCGCCTCGAGGTCCGGAGTCGCGAGCGGGAAACGCGCATTGCCGCATTCTCGCACAGCAGCGGTGCGGCACCGCCGCCGGGAGCGCGACGTTCGCCGCAGCCTGTGGCAGCCTTCGGCCGCGGCCGCCTCGCTTCGGGTGCGTGCCATCGCCGGAGGACCCGTGTTCGAGGTCAACGAGTATTTTGGCGGAAACGTGAAGTCGCTCGCCTTCCGTGCTGCCGGCGGCCCGGCGACCGTCGGCGTGATGGCGCCGGGCGAGTACGAGTTCGGAACCGCGAGCGTCGAGATCATGACGGTCGTCAGCGGCTCGCTGGAGGTGAAGCTCCCGGGCGCCGCGGCCTGGAACGCGATCGCCAGCGGCGAGTCCTTCACCGTGCCCGCGAACGTCCGGTTCGGCGTGCGCGTCGCGGAAGAGTCCGCTTATCTCTGCCTCTACCGCTGAGCGACATCGTGCGCGTCGCGGGCGCGATCCGCGACGCGCACGGCGCCCGCGCTGGTGGCTGCGGGCCGTGCTCGGCGTGCTGGCCGCGAGCGTCCTGCCGGTGCTCGCGTTCCGGTTCGTCGATCCGCCCACGACTGCCTTCATGCTCCGCTACCGGCTGACATCGCTCTTCGAGGACGTGCCGCCGCTGCGCCACGCGTGGGCCGACTGGGACGAGATCTCGCCGTTCGTGAAGCTCGCCGTCGTCGCCTCGGAGGATCAGCGCTTCCTGTCGCACGCAGGCTTCGACGTGGAGGCGATCCGGAAGGCCTGGGCGCACAACGAGCGGGGCCGGCGTCTGCGTGGCGGGAGCACCATCACGCAGCAGCTCGCGAAGAACCTCTTTCTCTGGCCGGGGCGGAGCTGGGTGCGCAAGGGACTGGAGGCCTGGTTCACGGCCTGGATCGAGCTGCTCTGGCCCAAGCGCCGCGTTCTCGAGGTCTACCTCAACGTCGTCGAGCTGGGGCCCGGTGTCTTCGGCGTCGGAGCGGCCGCCGAGCAGCTCTTCGGCCGCTCCGCGGCCCGTCTCGACCGGCGCCAGGCGGCGCTCCTTGCGGCGGTGCTCCCGAACCCGGTGCGTTACGACGCTGCGAACCCGTCGCCGTTCGTACGCACGCGCGCCACGTGGATCCAGGTGCAGATGGCCCGTCTCGGCGGCGAGCTCGATGGCCTGTGAGCGCCGTGGCCGCGATCCCGGTCAGAGGCCGGCGAAGAAGTCGTTGCCCTTGTCGTCGACCACGATGAAGGCGGGGAAGCTCTCCACCTCGATCCGAAAGATCGCCTCCATGCCGAGCTCGGCGTACTCGAGCACCTCGACTTTCTTGATGCACTCCTGCGCGAGGATGGCGGCCGGGCCGCCGATCGAGCCGAGGTAGAAGCCGCCGTGGCGGTTGCAGGCGTTGGTGACGGCCTGCGAGCGGTTGCCCTTGGCGAGCGTCACGAAGCTGCCGCCGTGCTGCATGAAGAGATCGACGTAGGAGTCCATGCGGCCCGCCGTGGTGGGGCCGAAGGAGCCCGAGGCGAGGCCTGCGGGCGTCTTGGCCGGCCCGGCGTAGTAGATCGGATGGTCCTTCACGTACTGCGGCAGGCCCTCGCCGCGGTCGATTCGCTCCTTGAGCTTCGCGTGCGCGATGTCGCGCGCGACGATCATCGGGCCCGTGAGCGAGAGCCGCGTCTTGATCGGATGCCGCGAGAGCTGCGCACGGATCTCCTGCATCGGCCGCCGCAGGTCGATCCTCACCACGGGCGTTCCGAGATCCTCGTGCGTCACCTCGGGCAGGTACTGCGCCGGGTTCGTCTCGAGCTGCTCCAGGAAGATGCCTTCGCGTGTGATCTTGCCGAGCGCCTGGCGGTCGGCGGAGCACGAGACTCCCATGGCCACGGGGCAGGAGGCGCCGTGGCGCGGCAGGCGGATGACGCGCACGTCGTGGCAGAAATACTTGCCGCCGAACTGGGCGCCGATGCCGCTCTTGCGCGAGAGATCGAGGACCTTCGCCTCGAGCTCGACGTCGCGGAAGGCGTGGCCGAGCTTGCTCCCGCTCGAAGGAAGCGAGTCGAGGGCTCGGCAGCTCGCGAGCTTCACGGTCTTGAGCGTCATCTCGGCGGAGGTGCCTCCGATGACGAACGCGAGATGATAGGGCGGGCACGCGGAGGTGCCGAGCGTCTTCATCTTCTGCTCGAGGAACCTCAGCAGCGACTCTGGGTTGAGCAGCGCCTTCGTTTCCTGGTAGAGAAACGTCTTGTTGGCCGATCCGCCCCCCTTGGTGATGAAGAGGAAGTGGTACTCGTCGCCGTCGTCCGCATACAGGTCGATCTGCGCCGGCAGGTTCGTGCCCGTGTTCACCTCGTTGTACATGTCGAGGGGGGCGACCTGCGAGTAGCGAAGGTTCGTCTCGGTGTAGGTCTTGAAGATGCCCCGGGCGAGTGCCTCCTCGTCGTGTCCGCCGGTGAGGACGTACTGCCCCTTCTTGCCGACGACGATGGCCGTGCCGGTGTCCTGGCACGAGGGCAGCACCATGCCGGCCGAGACGTTGGCGTTCTGCAGCATGTTGCGCGCCACGAAGCGGTCGTTGTCCGAAGCCTCCGGGTCCTCGAGAATGGCGCGGAGCTGCGCGAGATGGCCCGGGCGGAACAGGTGTGAGACGTCGCGGATGGCCTGGCCCGCGATGAGCGTGAGCGCGCGGGGGTCGACCTCCAGCACGGGATGGCCCCGGTAGCTGCCGCTCGTGACGAAGTCCGTGCCGAGGACGCGGTAGGGCGTCGTATCGGGGCCGAGCGGAAACATCTTCTGGAACTCGAAGTCGGGCATGTCCTTCCTCGGAGATGGGCTTCGCGGTGGGCCGGGAGTCTAGCCGCCGCCCGGTGGATCCACACGGATCTCCACCGGCTCCGTGATCGCAACGCCGTAGTGCCCGCTGCGCGGATCGAAGTAGGAGATCCGGATCGGGGGCAGCGTGAGGATGCCGACCCTGCGCGGCACGAGCTCGAACGATTGCGTGCGCCGAAATCGCAGCCGCTCGGCAGGCTCCGAGCGAAGCAGCGGCCGGGAGGCGAAGAGCTCGGCGCCTCCGATCTCGCTGGCGCCGCCAAACGGTTCGGGCGCGTCGCGCAGATCGGCTTCTCCCTCGAGCGCGACCTCGATGCGTACGCTCTGGCCCACGCCGAGGCGCCGGGGCTCGGCGCGCACCTCGGCGCGCACGACGCCGACCAGTCCGCGATCTGCCTCCGGCCGGCCGTTTGCCGGAGGTGCCATGGCATCGACGTGCCGCGCCGCGAGGGTTGCAACGAAGCTGCGCGCCGGCTCTCCCGGCAGCGCGTGCAGCGTGCAGCGCAGGCGCGCGGCAGGGACCTCGAGTCTTCCGGCGCGGACGGGAAACAGCGCGCGTCGCTCTTCGAAGACGAGATAGGCCGCGCCCTGCTCCTGCACCCGCGTCTCGCCGGAGCTGCCCGGGAGCGCATCGGAGCGGAAGCCCGGGAGCGCCGGCCCATCGACCCAGGTGGCGGCCGAGACGTCCGGCCGGCGCAGAATCCGAAGCCGGAGCACGATCTGCTCGCCGACGAACGCGCGCTCCGGGAGCGTCGCCGACACGAGGCAGGGAGCGGGCTCGCCGCGCGCCCCGGAGGCCAGGAGCGCGAGCACAGCGGCGAGGCATCCGACACGAGACAGCGTCACCAGTCGGGCGTCCGCGGGCTGGCTCGCTCGCCGGCCGTGGCCCTGCGTGCGGTGTCACGCAGTCCGCGGCCCGGATCGTCCTGCACGGCGCCGAGCCAGCGCGCGGCGTCTTCTTCGGCGAGCGCCGGCGCGCGAGCGCCCTCGCGTTCGCCGGGAGGCGGCGCTTCGCCCGGCCGGGCGCCGGAGTCGCCTTCCTCCGGGCGACCTTCAGGAGCCTCGGCGGTGCGCCCCGCCGCGCTGCGTGCGGAGCCTGCCTCTGTACTGCCTTCCTTGCCCGCCTCTTCCGCGGCGGCGTCATTGCTCGCGGGCGCTTCGCCGGGCTGCGCCGCTGCGTCGTGTTCGGCCGGGCTCCGTGCCCTGCCTGCCGCGCTCGCTCCGGGAGGCGGCGGTGGCGGCGCTTCGCGCAGGGCGCGGAGCGTCCACTCGAGATCGAAGCGTGCTTCCTCGTCACCGGGGGCGAGCGCCAGCGCATCGAAGAAGGCGTCGCGCGCCGTCTCGAGACGGCCCTGCTCGAGTGCGGCGACGCCGAGGTCGAAGTAGGCGAGCGCGGCGAGCGCCGGATCGTGCGTGACCAGCGCCGCCGCCAGGAAGGCGCGCTCGGCCTCGGGGCCAAGGCCGGCGCGGGCGCGCGCGAGGCCGAGCTGCACGAGCGTCCGGGGATCACCGGGCAGCTCGGCCGCGCGTGCTTCGAGGGCCGTGATCTCGGCCATCGCGGCGTCGCTGCGGGCCGCGGGCGCGCCGGGCTCGGCGCGCGCGGGCTGCCGCGCCGGGAGGA
>CAYOIG010000406.1:0-2359 GCA_964403915.1 uncultured Myxococcaceae bacterium | reverse complement strand
CGGTCAAGAAGATTTGCGACAAGTGCCGGATCATCCGGCGCAAGGGTGTCGTGCGCGTGATCTGCGAGAACCCCAAGCACAAGCAGCGACAGGGCTAGGGGAGAAGAGGAAAACCATGGCACGCATCGCGGGAGTCGATCTTCCCAGGAACAAGCGCATGGAGATCGCGCTAACCTACATTTTCGGCATTGGACGCACCTCTGCGCGCAAGATCTGCGAGCGGGTGAACGTCGATCCCGACACGAAGAGTGATCAGCTCAGCGAGGGCGATCTCGTGCGCTTGCGCGAGACGATCGAGCGCGAGCAGAAGGTGGAGGGCGATCTCCGGCGGGAGACGGCCCAGAACATCAAGATGCTGATGGACATTGGCTGCTACCGGGGGCTCCGCCATCGGCGTGGCCTCCCGGTTCGTGGTCAGAGGACGCACACCAACGCGCGCACCCGCAAGGGTCCGCGCAAGACGGTCGCGGGCAAGAAGAAGGCCCCGACCAAGAAGTAGTGAGAACGTGAAGAAGGGCACCAAGAAGAAGGTCAAGAAGAACGTCCAGACCGGGATGGCGCACATCCAGTCGACGTTCAACAACACGATCATCACGATCACCGACGTGGGCGGCAATACGCTCTCGTGGGCGACGGCTGGCGGCGCAGGCTTCAAGGGCTCGCGCAAGTCGACGCCCTTCGCGGCGCAGGTCGCCGCCGAGGAGTGCGCCAAGAAGGCGGCGGAGCACGGCGTGAGGTCGCTGGGCGTGTACGTGAAGGGTCCGGGCGCCGGGCGCGAGTCCGCGCTGCGCGCGCTCCAGGCCGCCGGCATGCGCATCACGATGATTCGTGACGTGACGCCGATCCCGCACAATGGCTGCCGCCCGCCCAAGCGGCGCCGCGTGTAGGGAAGGGGAGGAATCATGGCCCGCTACAACGGATCGGTGTGCCGGCTATGCCGGCGCGAGGGCACGAAGCTCTTCTTGAAGGGTGACCGCTGCTTCAGCGAGAAGTGTGCGCTGGATCGGCGCAGCTATCCGCCGGGTCAGCACGGCCAGGCGCGCCCGCGGTTCTCGGACTACGGCATGCAGCTTCGCGAGAAGCAGAAGGTGAAGCGCATGTACGGGATGCTCGAGTCGCAGTTCGAACAGACGATGGAGCGTGCGAGCCGCATGAAGGGGCGCACGGGCGAGAACCTGCTTTCGCTCCTCGAGCGCCGGCTCGACAACGTGGTCTTCCGGCTCGGCTTCGCGACCTCCCGCGCCGAGTCCCGACAGCTCGTGCTGCACGGGCATTTCCAGGTGAACGGTCGGAAGGCTGCGATCCCGTCGATGCTCGTGAAGCCCGGCATGGTGATCGTGCTCAAGGAGAGCGCACGTCAGATCGCACGGATCGTGGGTGCGCTCGACACGCTCGAGCGACGCAGCATTCCGAGCTGGCTCGAGGTCGACAAGGACAATTTCGCCGGCGTGGTCAAGGCCATGCCGGTGCGTGAGGAGATCACGCTCCCGATCCAGGAGCAGCTGATCGTCGAGCTCTATTCGAGGTGACGGAGGGGCCGGCTACCGCCGGCCCTCCGGCTCCGGCGGGTTCGCCCCGCCGAAGGGAGACGCAACCATGCAGCAGGACCTGATCGACAAGAACTGGGGTCGGCTGATCCGCCCGCGACGGCTCGAGGCCGAGGAGGGGACGCTCGCCTCGGGTTATGGCCGGTTTGCGTGCGAGCCGCTCGAGCGCGGCTTCGGGCAGACCCTCGGCAACGCCTTGCGGCGCGTGCTGCTCTCGTCGCTGCAGGGGGCGGCGATCACGACCGTTCGCATCGACGGCGTGCTGCACGAGTTCTCCACCATCCCCGGGGTGCTGGAGGACGTGAGCGACATCATCCTGAACCTGAAGGAGGTGCGCCTGCGGCTGCACGCGGACGGCCCGAAGGTCCTGCGCGTCCGCAAGAAGGGCGCCGGACTGCTGACCGCGGCGGATCTGGTCTCGGAAGATCAGACGGTGGAGGTCCTCAACGGGGACCACAAGATCGCCACGCTCTCGCCCGAGGCCGACGTCCAGATGGAGCTCACGGTCGACATGGGCAAGGGCTACGTGCTGGCCGAACGCAACAAGGCCGAGGAGATGCCGATCGGCGTGATTCCGATCGACTCGATCTTCTCTCCGATCCGGCGCGTCAACTACACGGTGACTCCGGCGCGCGTCGGGCGAGACACGGACTTCGATCGGCTGAATCTGGAGGTCTGGACCGACGGTGCGGTGCTGCCGCGTGACGCAGTGGCCTATGCGGCGAAGATCCTCAAGGAGCAGCTCTCGATCTTCATCAACTTCGAGGAGAGAGCCGAGGCGGCAGCTCCGACGAGCGAGGAGACGACGCCGG
>CAYOIG010000405.1:0-3263 GCA_964403915.1 uncultured Myxococcaceae bacterium | reverse complement strand
ATCTCGTCGACCCGCGGCTCGATGATCTCGCACAGGATCTTGCGGGAGACCTCGCGGGGCCGGCGGCCGCCGACACTGGGCACGGTCAGGACGTCGTCGCTCGCGAGGAAACGCGCCGCGGCCACGCCGAACTTCTTCTTGATGCGTTCCGCCTCTTCGAAGGGCGTTCGCAGGCCCACCGCAATGTCGTTCGAGATGTGGTAGCCGCCGAGGGCCAGCACCGACGTGTGCTTCACGGAGCCACCGGAGAAGACGGCGATGTCGGTGGTGCCGCCGCCGATGTCGAGCAGGCAGACGCCAAGATCTCGCTCGTCGTCGGCCAGCACCGCCTCGCCCGAGGCCAGCGGCTCGAGGATGATGTCGATCACGTTGAGGCCGGCCTTGTTGCAGCACTTGACGATGTTCTGGGCGCTGGTGACGGCGGCCGTCACGATGTGGATCTTGGCCTCGAGGCGCACACCGCTCATGCCCCGCGGCTCCCGGATGCCCTCCTGGTCGTCGACGATGTACTCCTGCGGGATCACGTGGATGACCTCGCGGTCCATCGGGATCGCGACGGCCTTGGCGGCGTCGAAGACGCGCTTCAGATCCCCTTCGCGCACCTCGCGGTCTTTCACCGCGACGATGCCGTGGGAGTTGAAGCTCCGGATGTGGCCGCCCGAGATCCCGGCGTAGACCGACGAGATCTCGCAGTTCGCCATGAGCTCCGCTTCCTCGACCGCCTTCTTGATCGACGAGACCGTGGCGTCGATGTCGACGACGACACCCTTGCGCAGGCCCCGCGACTCGTGCGTGCCCATGCTGATGACTTCGAGACCCCGGTCCGTCCGCTCGGCGACGACCGCGCAGATCTTCGTGGTCCCGATGTCGAGACCGACGACCAGATCCTCTCTCTCCCTGCGAGCCATCCTCTCACCCCCCCCTCGAGAGGACCGCCACCCTGCTAGAGGCGACGGCCGGTTGGTGGAGACGCCCCTCCCGCGAGCGTCCCCAATGCGTGTGGTGCCGCCTCGGGCGGCGCGCCGCTGCGCAGGACCGCGCGGTCCGCGAAGCGCAGATCGATGACACCGGCGGCCGCGGCCTCCGGCAGCCCGGCGAGGCGCAGCCGCTCCAGCCGGCGCAGCTTCTCCGCGAGCTCGCCATGGCCGAGAACCACGCGGGCGCGGAGCCCGGCCACCAGCAGCGAGAGGCCTTCGGGATCGGGCGGCGGCGCGACGTGGATCTCGGCCCCGTCGGCGAGGGAGGTGCCCCGGAGCGCGAGCGCGAGCGCCGCGCCACGGGCGAGCTCGGTCGTGGCCACGCGCTCACTCACCGCGCGGGGAGCGACGAGCCAGGGCAGCGACGCCACGTCGTCAGGGGTGGCCGGTGCGAAGGGAAGGCCCGTCGCATCCACGATCCAGGGCGTGCCGCCGGCCGCGGCTGCCACCAGCAGCGGCTCCCGCTCCACCACCGAGACGATCACGACCGAGGGCGGCACCCGGACCACCCGCGCCTGCTGCACCCACGGATGCGACTCGACCAGCGCCCGGACCGTGTCGACATCGACGTCGAGCAGCGGGGTGCCGGCCGTGAGCCCGGTGGCGGCGACGAGCTCGGCCGCGGCTGTCCGCTGGTTGCCCTCGACCGAGAGGGTCTCGAGCGCGAAGGCCCCTTCGAGGGGCCCCGTCGTGAACAGCATGCGGCCGCTGCGCTCGGCCCAGAACGCCAGCAGCGCCACGAGCGCGACCGCGAGCCCCGCGACCAGGATCCGGGCGCGAAGCGTGAGCGACCGGCGCTGCAGAGACGACGCGGGCACGCCCTTTCGGCGTGCTCCGGGCTCGAGCCACTGGTTGCGATCCTGCACCGCGTCGCCCCGGCCGAAGCCGCTCGCCCTCTCGCGCCTCATGCCGTCGTCCTCCCGACCACGCGCACCTCCGGCTCGAGCCGGGCGCCGAAGCGCTCGGCCACGGCCGCCTGCGCGCGTTCGATGAGCGCGAGCACGTCGGCTGCGCGCGCTCCGCCGTGGTTCACGATGAAGTTGGCGTGCAGGGGCGAGATCTCGGCCTCGCCCGCACGCAGGCCTTTCAGCCCCGCTGCCTCGATCAGCCGGCCGGCGAAGTCGCCGGGCGGGTTCTTGAAGACCGATCCGCACGACGGGAGGTCGAGCGGCTGGGTGGCGGCGCGGTGCGCACGCAGGCGTTCGACCTCGGCGCGGACCGCAAGCGGGTCTGCCGGCGTGACGCGGAGCAGGGTCGAGACGATCACCGCGCCGTGGGGCAGCCCCGCGAGGCCGCGGTAGCAGGGCTGGAGCGCCTCCGGATCGAGCGCCTCGAGCGTCGTTCCGTCCCCGCTCGCAACCTCCGCCTCCAGCAGCACGTCCTTCAGCTCGCGAACGCCGATCCCGGCGTTCATGGCCGCCCAGCCGCCCATGCTCCCCGGGATGCCGGCGCCGAACTCCAATCCCGCGAGACCCTGGCGGATGCAGAAGCTCGTGAGTGCTGCGTGCGAGACGCCGGCCTCGACGCGCAGGGCGCCGGCCGGCTTCTCCTCGAGCCCGCGGAAGCGGCCGAGCTGGAGCACCACGCCCGCCACTCCCCCGTCGAGGACGAGGGTATTGAAGCCGGAGCCGAGCACGTGATGCGGGAGGCCGTGGGCGGCGCAAAGCCGCAGCAGGCGCAGCAGCTCATCGCGGTCCGCGGGCTGTGCGAGTGCGTCGGCCGGCCCGCCGATGCGCAGGGCGGTGTGGCGGGCGAGCGGCACACCGAAGGCGACGCGCTCGCCGAGGAGCGCTTCGAACGCGCTGCGGGCAGCGGCCGGAATCATGCGGGCCGGCCCTCCTCGTGTGCTCCAAGCAGCTGGAGCAGCCGCGGCCCTGCCGTGTGGATGTTCCCGGCGCCGAGGGTCACGACCAGATCGCCCGCAACGAGATCCGGCGCGAGGGCTGCCGGCAGGGCATCGAGATCGGCGATGAAACGCACGTCGCGGTGGCCATGGGCGCGCACGGCCTCGGCGAGCACGCGTGCCTCGACGCCGGGGATCTTGTCCTCACCGGCGGCGTAGATCTCGGTGAGCAGGAGCACGTCGGCGTCGATGAAGGCCGTCGCGAAGTCCTCGAAGAGATCGCGCGTGCGCGTGTAGCGGTGCGGCTGGAAGGCCACCACGATGCGGCCACCATGAACGCCGCGCGCGGCGGCCAGCGTGGCGCGGATCTCGGCCGGATGGTGGCCGTAGTCGTCGATGACGAGGACGCCGCGCGCTTCGCCTCGGGGCTGGAAGCGCCGCTG
>CAYOIG010000404.1:0-1604 GCA_964403915.1 uncultured Myxococcaceae bacterium | reverse complement strand
GCCGTGCGCCGCAGGAACTCCTGCTTCTGCGAGAGCGTCGACGTCGGACCGAGCGCGAACTGGAACGGGTAGCTCACCGTCTCGTCGAGGCCGTGCTCCTGCTCCATGCGCCGCAGCAGGTCGACGTCGAGCCGGGCCTTCAGCGGCACGATCGGCGTGAACGGATCCTTCTCGCGACCCGCCTCCTTCCGCAGCGCACGCAGTCGGCCCAGCACACCCGGCACCTCTTCGGGTGTGTTGCCCGAGCCCATCCAGCCGTCGCCGAGCGTCGCCGCGCGACGCAGTGCCGCCTCGGAGACTCCGCCCACGTAGATCGGCACGGGCGCCATCGGTGTGGGACTCATCTGCATCGGGCCGAAGTCGAAGATCCTGCCGTGATGCTCCACCATCTGGCCCGACCACAGCGCGCGCATCACCGCGATCATCTCGTCGAAGCGCCGCCCCCGCGTGCGAAAGTCGATCCCGACCGCGTCGTACTCCTCCTTCATCCAGCCCGCTCCCGCTCCGAGAACCACGCGATCCCGCGACAAGAGCGCCGCCGTGCCCACCGACTTCGCCACATCGAAGGGATCGCGCAGCGGCAGCACGTAGACGAGCGTCGCGAAGCGAAGCTTCGTGGTCGCCTGCGCCATCGCCGCGATCGTCACCCACGGATCGGGAAACGGCACGCGGCCGTCGAACAAGGGCTTGCCGTCGGGCGAGTAGGGATATTTCGAAGAGAGCTGACCGGGAAACACCAGATGGTCGGAGAGGAGCACGCCGTGGAAGCCGCACTCCTCGGCGCAGCGCGCGAGATCCACGAGCTGATCGGGCTCCACGAAGGCCAGCGACTGCCAGAGCTTCATCCCGGCCCTCCGCCCGGAGCGCGTTCCGGGTAGTAACGACTGATCGTGTCCACCACGCAGGCGGGACGCTTGCCCCCCTCGATCTCGACGGTGACACGGATCGTCGCCTGGACGCCACCGTCTTTCGTCGCTTCCACGCTCACCAGCTCCCCGCTCGCACGCACGCGCACGCCGACCGGCACCGGAGCCGGAAACCGAAGCCGATCCGCGCCGTAGTTGACGCCCATCGCGATGCCGCGCACCTCGACGATCTGGGGCAGGAAGTGATTCACGAGCGAGAGCGTGAGGTACCCGTGCGCGATCGTGCCGCCAAAGGGCCCGCTCTTCGCGCGTTCGGGATCGACGTGGATCCACTGATGATCTCCGGTCGCATCCGCGAACAGATTCACCCGCTCCTGCGTGATCGGGAGCCACTCGCTGGTTCCGAGAGGGCGGCCGACGGCTGCGGCGAGCTCGCCGGGCGATTCGAAGGCGGTCGGCATGGTCTCCTCTCAGGGATGCTGGCTGCTCACGGCGACCACCTCACCCGTCATGTAGGACGCGTAGTCGCTCGCGAGGAAGACGATCACGTTCGCGATCTCCCACGGCTCGGCACCGCGGCCGAAAGCTTCGCGTGCGGTGAGCTCGTCGAGCAGGCCCGGCGGCGTCACCTTCGCGAGGTGCTCGTGCAGCGCGAGGCTCGGCGCGACGGCATTGACCCGCACGCCGGCCTCCGCGGCCTCCATCGCAGCGCAGCGGGTGAGCGCCATCACCCCCGCC
>CAYOIG010000403.1:0-6102 GCA_964403915.1 uncultured Myxococcaceae bacterium | reverse complement strand
GTTGCGCCGTACATGTTGTGGAAGGTCCGCAGCACCCCCCGCGGCGTGCCCGGGTAGTAGCGCGCGCGCAGGATCACGCGGGAGACCTCCGCGAACTCCGGGTCGTTCTGCCAGCCGCGGAACGGCCGCTCGGCGGGATCGCCGTCGAGCCAGACGTAGTCGCCGTCTTCAATGCCGAGCGCCCGGGCATCCTGCGGGTTGATGTCCACGTAGCCTTCCGTGACGAACGGGGTCCGCTTGTCGTGGCGCATCAGATCGCCGAAGGGCCCGAGGAAGACCGCCACCATGTCGGTGTCGGCCGGCGTCGTGTGGACGCCATGGCGATACTTCGGCGTGTGATAGATGAACGAGCACCCGCTCGCGACGAGCGGATGCTGCGTCTTCTCCACTTCCGACCACGGCATCACGACGTGGCGTACCTGGCGCACGGCCGCCCGCTGGTCGCTCCGCTCGAGACCGTACTTCTCCGGCGAGACCGGGCGGATCGCAGGATGCGGCTTCGCCACCAGTACGTTCGGCTCGTAGAACGTGGAGTCGACGGGCTCGCGGTAGACGGGAAGGCTCTCTCCTGAATCCACCCACTCCCGCTCGCCCCGGTAGAACTCGAGCCGGCCCGACTTCGTGTACCAGGGCTTGTTCTCGTGACTCTGCTCCCACCCCGTCGCCCGCGGATAGGTGCGCGTCATCATGAGGGCCGGCGTGCCTTCGGCGCAGCTCCGCTCCAGCTCCTCGATCCGGTAGCCGCGCGTGGGCGGGCTCTCGTCGAGGATGCGCTGGAGGTAGACCTCGGGCCTGCCCTCGTGGATGAACTTGAAGGCGTCGACGAAGCGCGTATCGCCCGTGAGGCCGCCGAGGGCCTTTGCGACACCGGCCAGGATCTCGACGTCGGGACGCGTATCGAAGAGGCGCGCGAGGGGTGTTCGCGGAAACACCTGCAGGAATGGATTCGTGCAGGAGGCCGTGAAGTCGGGCACCTTGGCCTCGGCCCAGGAGTCGACGCCATAGACCA
Organism: uncultured Myxococcaceae bacterium; assembly: GCA_964403915.1. Classification (GTDB taxonomy): domain Bacteria; phylum Myxococcota_A; class UBA9160; order UBA9160; family UBA9160; genus MYXO. The sequence goes on along the minus strand of CAYOIG010000403.1, from coordinate 5,093 downwards.
CGTCGGAGTATTCGCACGAGCCCGTCCACCACCAGTCGGCAAACGCCACGCACTCGACCTTCGGCAGCGTGTTGTGCACGACGTCGTAATGCCACTTGGTGTTGCCGAGGATCGAGTTCGAGTTCGACAGGAACATCGACTTTGTTGGGCACGGCAGGTGGCTGGCGCCCGTGAAGAGCTGATTGCCCTCCCGCAGCGGAGCATCGCCGTAGTTGAAGTAGTGCGCCGATTCGAAGCGCAGGCAGTAGCGCTTGTGCGGATGCCCCTCGGGATCGAGCTGCAGGTCGAAGGGGTCTTCCGCCGCCCACAACGGCACGCCCGAGAACAGCGAGAGCTTGTAGTTTCCGGCGTAGGAGCCGACGTTTCCGCCGAGGAATCCGATGTTGCGGGTGAGCGCCGCCACCAGGAAGACGGCGCGATCCTTGAGATCGTTGTTGAAGAACTGGTTCGGGCCCATGCCGAGGGCGAAGAGCACGTGCTCCGGGTTCTTCGCGATGTCGCGCGCCAGCGACACGATCGCCTTCTGCGGTGCCCAGGTGATGCGCGAGGTCGTCGCGGGATCGAAATTCTCGAGCAGGTACTGCCGGACCAGGTCGAAGACCGGGCGCACCTCGACCTGCTCGCCCGATGCGAGCGTCACCTGGAAGCTGCCCTCGAGGGCCGGATCGACTCCCCGAGCATCGAAGCGCTCGCCCACCTCGTCCCGGGTGACGACGGCCGGCGCCTTCGTCTCGAGATCCCAGACCACGAAGTCGCTCCACTCCTTCCGCAGAGCCGCGGCGGCGAACTGACCGGCCTGCTCCGGCGGAGAGGGCGGCTTCTGGCCCGGCGCGAGCAGGGTGATGCCGTCGAGCGGAGCCGGCGACGCGCCGGCCCGCAGGTCCTGCGCCGTGAGCGGCGCCAGCGTGTCCATCCGGACCAGGAGCGGGAGGTCGGTGTTGCGGCGGACGAAGTTCCGGTCGAAACGCTTCTCCCGGAGGATCACCTCCGCGAGACCGAGCGCGAGCGCGGGGGTCGTCCCCGGCCGCACCACGATCACCTCGTCGCCCTTGTTGGCCGTAGCGCTGTACTCGGCCGCCACGACCACGATCTTCGTCCCGCGCTGGCGCGCCTCCGTCAACCAGTGGGCATCGGGCATCTTGGTCGTGATCCAGTTCATGCCCCAGACCACGAGCAGCTTCGAGCGCTCGGCCGCAAAGAGGTCGAACTCGACCGTCTGCTCCCCCGTCACCATCGGGTGGCCGGGCGGGAGGTCGGTGTGCCAGGAGTAGGAGTCCCAGTTCGTGCCGCCCCGAGCCTTCTCCGCCGGCAGGCCGCGCAGCTTCGCGTCCAGCAGACCCAGCGTGTTGGCGAAGCGCGCGAGGCCGTAGATGCGGAGCGGGCCGAGGAAGGGCATGCCGCCGCGATGCTTGAGCGTCCGTGTGCCGGCACCGTCGAGGGTCTCGATCATGGCGGGGTCGTAGCCCTGCGCCCGTAGGAGCGCGGCGCCGGTCTCGCCGGAGTAGGTCGCAGCGATGTTCACGAGAGCGCGCGCGTGCAGCTCGTAGGCCGTCTCGAACGGAACGGCGTCCCACGCATCGTCGCCGCGGCGGAAGAGCTCGGCCGGCGGGCGCCCGTCGACGCCACGCGGGAAACCCTGCTCCACCCACGCCTTGAAGCCCCGGCGCACGCGCGCGCCCTTCACGCGGCGGTCGCCGTAGATCCGCCGGCCGAGGGCGATGCCCTTCTGGCAGCCGCGAGGATCCCAGCGTGACGACGCCGTGTTGCCGTCGAGATCTTTCGCCTTGCCGTAGCCGTAGCTGGGCTCGACCCGGACGATGACGCCGTTCTTGGTGTAGGCGCGGAGCAGGCAGTTGTGCGTGTCGTTCGGCGCGCAGAGAAAGTGAAACGAGCCGTCCGTCTCGTAGAGATCGCGGTACTGCTGCTCCCAGCCACGATTCGGATACGCCGACAGCGGGTTGCCCACCGCCACCGGCGCCACGAAATCGTAGGCCGCGAAGAGATCGCGCGGCATCGCCACCGTGCCGAGCCCGACGACGCCCGCGAGCCGAAGGAAGTTCCGACGAGAGACGCTCCGCTTTCCGCTCATTTGCCCTCCGCTGGCGACGCAGAGCGTTGCAGATCGTGCACTGCCTCTAGATGCGCGGCGTCATACACGTTTCGGTGTTCAACGAGAGCTTACTATCCGACTCATCAGTAGAGAATCAATTCTTGCCGCGCGAATGCATGCTCACGAGATGACCCGAAGTCAGTCTCGCGTGGATGACCATCAGTCAGTGTCGTGCATGACTCGCAGTCCGCGCCGAGCACTGTTGCGTCGTTGTTCGATTCGACACAATACTGAGACGTGTTTCACGGGACGCGACGACGAGTGCCGCGCCTCGCGCCATGAGGGCGGCGGGCGGGCCGTCGCGTGACGACGTCCGGCGAGCCCGCCGGAGGGCATGACCTGCGTCATATACCCCCTCACGCGCATTCGCGATCCTCGACGGGCCGTTCGAAGCTCGCGAGGCGCAGGCTCCTTGCACGCAGGCTCGTCCTCGCAGCGCAGTTGCGCACGCATTGCCGCCCGGTCGGCGCCGGCCTTCGCACGGGCCAGCAGCGCGCTCTCCGCACTCGGCCGCAAGGTCGTGCTCGGTCGGGTGGGCGATTTCGTCTTCGTCACCTTCGGCGCGCTCGCGGGCGTTGGCACGCTGCTGGGCTTCGGCTGGATGAGCCTGCTCTGGGTCGGCCAGGGCCTGGCGCCGGAGCATCTCTCGGGCCTCGGCCTCACGGGCGCCGCCGGCATCGTCGGCGGCTCGTGGATCGGGGCGCTCGCCCTCGATCACCGTGCCCTCTTCTCGCGCCCGCTCGAGACGCTGCGCCGGCCGGCCTTCGTCTCCTGGGGGGGGCTCGCCGGCGCCTTCCTCGCCCTCGGGCTGTGCGCGGCGATCTCGCACTTCGGCCTGCTGCTGCTCCTCGATGGCTTCGCCCGCGGCGCTCCGCTCGGACACCTGCTCGGGCGCGTCGGCTGCCTCACCTATGGCTGCTGCTTCGGCCGCCACACCCACGGCCCCCTCGCCATCACCTACACCCACCCGCAGTCGAAAGCCGTCCGCGTCGCAGGGCTGCACGGCGTGCCGCTGCACCCGGCGCCGCTCTACGAGGCGATCCTCGACGGCGCGCTCTTCGTCTCGCTCAATGCAGTGGCGGTGATGGGCGCGCCTCAGGGAGTGGCCGCGGCGCTCTGCCTGATCGGCTATGGCCTCGGCCGCTTCGGCATCGAGTTCCTGCGCGACAACGAAGGGCGAATGCTGCCCGCAGGCCTCGCCGTGAACCAGGTGGTCTCACTCGGCCTGGCGGCCGTGGGAGGCCTCGCGCTGCTCCCCCTCTACCTCTTCGCCCCGCCCGCGCCGCCGATCGTCTGGCCGGCCGTTCTCGAAGCCTCCCCGGTCGTGCTGCTCGCGCTCGTTCCCTGCTCGGCGCTGGTCGGCTTCGGCTTCTCGCTCCATCGCGGGCGCGTCGGGTCCTGGTAGGGCGCGGCGCGCGGGCGCCGGCACCTGGGCGGGATCGTGCGCGGCGTCTCCCATCGGCGCGGCGTGCTACCGAATGCAAGGTGATCGACGCGGCTCTCTTCTCGGCGCTCTGGGTCTCGCTGGCCGCGGCGGTGCTCACGGGAGCCGTCGGAAGCGCGCTCGGGGCCGCGTCCTACCGGCCGGAGGTGGCGCTCGCCGGCCTCGGAACCCTCTGCGTCTACTGCGTCGACTGGGTCCGCGGTGCGGAGGGCGACCACGCGACCTCGCCACTGCGCGCGGCCTTCGTGGCGCGCCACAGGCGGGCGCTGCTCGCGCTCGCCTGTGCCGCCGGGCTCGGGGCTTCGGTCTGCGCGCTCGTGATCGGTCCGTGGGGCATCGGGCTCGGCGCGAGCGCCGGCACGCTGGGCCTCGCCCATCGCCGGCTCAAGCACGTGGCGTTCGTGAAGGGCCTCTATGTGGTGATGGCCTGGCTCCTCGTCGTGGTCGGACTTCCCGCACGCACCACTCCCGATCGGACGCTCGTGCCGTGGGCGGCCGCGCTGCTGACGCCCGCGCTGCTCGCGAACGTGCTGGCCGCGAGCCTGCGAGACGGCGAAGCGGGCGCGGCGCGCCTCGGTCCGCGCCGAGCGCTGCGCAGCGCACGCCTGCTGGCGCTGCTCGGAGTCGCCGCCGCCGCGCTGGCGCCACCACACCTTCGCCCGCTCGGGGCCGTTGCCCTCGCAACCGCGGCCGCGCTCCTCGCGTTTCGCCCGGGCGAGCGCTACGGGCTCGGCGTGATCGATGGTGCCCTCGTGGCCGGTGGTCTCCTCGCATGGCTCGCGTGAGGCCGGGCGCTCGGTCGATTGAGTGGCGTCTGATTCCGGGTGGTCGATTCCAGGGTAGTAGACTGGCCGTCCGACACGGAGGTGAGCTTGGCTACGGAAAGACCGCTGCGCTTCGTCATCATCGGTGCAGGCATGTCGGGCATCCTGAGCGCGATCGAGCTCCAGGAGGCCGGCCTTCGCGACTTCACGATCTACGAGAAGGCCGATCGCCTCGGCGGAACCTGGCGCGAGAACACCTACCCCGGCATCGCCTGCGACGTGCCGAGCCATCTCTACAGCTACTCGTTCGCGCCGAACCCGGAATGGAGCCATCACTTCTCGCCCGGTGCCGAGATCGAGGCCTACTTCGAACGCGTGGCCCGCGACTACGGTGTCACTCCCAGGATTCGCTTCGGCGACGAGGTCGTGCGCTGCGCCTTCGAGAGCGGGCGCTGGCGGATCGAGACGCGAAGCGGCCGCCGCGACGAGGCCGACGTGGTGATCGCGGCCACGGGCGTGCTCCATCACCCGAATCTGCCGGAGATCGCAGGGCTCGACCGCTTCGAAGGCGCACGCTTTCACAGCGCGCGATGGGATCACGACGTCGCGCTCGACGGCCGGCGCATCGGCATCGTCGGCACCGGCTCGACGGCCGTGCAGATCGTCTCGGCGCTCGCGGGTCGCGTGGCGAAGCTGTCGCTCTTCCAGCGCACGGCGCAGTGGATCCTGCCGCAGGAGAATCCAGCCTACAGTGCATCCGAGAAGGCCGAGTTCC
>CAYOIG010000402.1:0-1656 GCA_964403915.1 uncultured Myxococcaceae bacterium | reverse complement strand
GAGGTGGTCGGCACGGATCTCGCCGAGGCCACGACCGCGGAGCTGCGGGAGATCAACAAGACCCGCACCAAGATGGTTCGCCCCCTGCGCGCCGGCTGAGACGGGGGGCGGATCGCACCGCGCTTCTTCTTTTCTGCTCCGGAGGGCGGCCGCCTATGCGATCCTTGGCGCGCAGCGCCGACTGACCGGCGCCGCGCCGAAGGGGTTTCCATGCGCGCCGCCTTTGCCTTCGTCACCGCTCTCTTGCTCGCCACCCCGCTCGTCGCCGGGGCGGCCGATCCCGATCCCGACCCCGCATCAGGAGAGGACCTCTACCGGCGCTTCTGCAGCGCGTGTCACGGCGTCGATGGCAAGGGGAACGGCCCGGTGGCCCCTGTGCTGAACGAGAAGCCCAAGGATCTGACGCGGATCGCCGAGCGGCACGGAGGGAAGTTCCCCTCCGCCGCGCTGGTGCGCATCGTAGACGGGCGCGACGTCGCCATCGCCCACGGCACGCGCGAGATGCCCGTCTGGGGCAAGCGCTTCGGCGAGGCCGTCGAGCCCGGCACCGCGGCCGAGACCGTACGCCGCGGCACGGCGCAGCTCATCGTGGACTACCTCTCCGGGATCCAGGCGAAGGAGCCCGCCCCCGCGAAGCCGTAGCCGTACGGCGCGACGCTGCCTTCCTCAGCCGGCCGTCAGCCGTAGGCTCGGCATGTCCTTGCGGCTCCACGTCTCCTCGAAGACGCGGCGGTAGCCCGTCGTCTGGATCTTCCACGCGCCGCCGATCTTCACGTAATCGTCGTGGTAGAAGGCGCACAGCCGCAGCCCCTGCTCCGCGCTCTTGTGGATCAGGTAGTTGTAGAGCGCCCAGGTGCCGCGGGCACGGCCCGGCGCCGTGATCTCGATCTCCGGCTGTGAGACGTGGTGGACGCCGACGAAGCCCTCCGGCTGCGCCAGCGGCGTGGCTTTGAGAAAGCGCAGGATCTCGTCGCGTCCCTTGAACCGGTACGCTCCGTCGGAGTACTCCGTGGTGGCGTCCTCGGCGAGCGTCTCCGCCAGCTCGTCCCAGGCCTTCGTGTCGAGGGCCCGCAGGTAGCGATACTTGAGGCGCTTGATCTCCTCCAGATCCTCGAGCCTCTGGATGCGCGCCTCGAGCGCGGCGAGATCGGGCATGGAATCTCCTTCCGTCGTCATTCTACGTCCGCCACCAGCCGCGGCAGCAGCTCGCCGATCGGGCCGCGCAGGAGGACGTCGGCAAGATCGTCCATCTCCGTCGGCCCGGCGTTCACGATCACGATACGCGCGCCGGCATCGCGCGCGAGGGGCACCACGCCGGCGATCGGGTAGACCGAGAGCGTCGAGCCGATGGCGAGAAGCAGGTCACAGGCGAGCGCCGCACGCTGCGCGCGGCGCAGATCCTCGTCGACCAGATCCTGCCCGAAGGAGATCGTCGCCGACTTGAGGATGCCGCCGCAGCTCCGGCACGGCGGATCTTCCTCGCCGGCGCGCACGCGCTCGAGGGCGCGTTCCATCGGCGCGCGGTCGCCGCAGTCGAGACACGCGACCTCGCGCATCGTGCCATGGATCTCGACGACGAGACCCGGCGAGGAGCCCGCGAGCTGGTGCAGGCCGTCGACGTTCTGCGTGATGAGCGCCGCCAGCTTGCCGCTCTGC
>CAYOIG010000401.1:0-2384 GCA_964403915.1 uncultured Myxococcaceae bacterium | reverse complement strand
ACGGGCTGGATGCACAACCGCGCCCGCATGCTCGTGGCGAGCTTTCTCACCAAGGATCTACTCATCGACTGGAGGCGTGGCGAGGAGCACTTCTACCGGCTTCTCGTCGATGGCGACCCGGCCTCGAACAACGGCGGCTGGCAGTGGGCCGCCTCCACCGGAACCGACGCACAGCCGTACTTCCGGATCTTCAACCCTGTCACACAGGGCGAGCGCTTCGATCCCGACGGGCGCTTCGTGCGCCGTTTCGTGCCCGAGCTGGCGGGCGTTCCCGACCGCTTCGTCCACCGGCCCTGGCAGGCGCCCTCGCCGCCGGCGGGCTACCCGGCGCCGATCGTCGAGCACGCGGCGCGGCGGATCCTCGCCCTCCAGCGCTACGAGGCAGCGAGAAAGGGAGCGGCCCGATCTTGATGCCTCCGGTCACGAGATCGCTTCTTCGAGGGGCGCCCGAGCGCATCGTCGCGCCCGATCCGGCATCGAAGACCACGAGCCCGGCGGCTGCCGTCGATGCGACGGCAGCGACTTCAGCCCTCGAGCCGCCTCGCCGCTGCCGCCATCATGCGGCGCACGAGGCTGCGCGGAAGCAGTGCCGTGCTCGCGTGCATGGCCTTGTTGAGTCCCCCGGGCACGACGACCACGTCGCCGCCCGCAAGGGCGGCGAGCGAGGCCTCCACGACGGCGTCGGCGCTCATCCAGGCGAAGGCCGGGATCTGGCTCGCATCGATGCTCGCGCGCTCCTGGAACTCGGTGCGCGTGAAGCCAGGGCACAGCGCCTGCACACGCACGCCGCTGCCCTGGATCTCTCCCGCGATCGCCTCCGTGAAGCTCGTCACGAAGGCCTTGGTCGCGCCGTAGGTCGCGAGATAGGGGCCGGGGTAGAAGCCCGCCATCGACGAGACGTTCACGATCTGTCCGCGGCCGCGCTCGATCATGTGCGGGAGCGCAGCGCGCGTGAGCCGCACCAGCGCCACCACGTTGAGGCGGATCTCCTCCTCTTCGCGGTCGACGTCGAGCTCGGCAAAGCGTCCCTGCGTGCCGAAGCCGGCGTTGTTCACGAGCAGATCGAGCGTGGCATCCTCGGCGACCCGGCGCTCGACGAGCCGGAGCTGCTCGGCCTGCGTGAGGTCGGCCGCGAGCACCTCGACCGCCACGCCGCGCTCCTCGCGCAGGCGCTTGGCGATCTCCTCCAGACGGTCACGGCTACGCGCCACGAGCACGAGGTCGTACTGATCGCGGGCGAGACGCTCCGCAAAGGCGAGGCCGATACCGGCCGAGGCACCGGTGACGAGACCGCTGCGACGCGGCCCTCCTCCCTCGCGGCGGGGCGTGGTCTGGGTCATGGCGGACCTCCTCCTGGGGTGGCGTAGCATGCCACTGGCGAGCGCCGCCGGCATCCTCCGGGCCACAGGGTACGCTCGCCTCGTGCTGCCGACGGAGGCTTCCCCCTTGACGCTGCCGGATTTCGAGGACGCACTCGCGCACAGCGGCTTCTCTCCGCTTCGTCGCGCCGACGTCACGACCGTTCAGGTGAACGTCGGCAGGCGCTGCAATCAGGCCTGCCATCACTGCCACGTCGATGCCGGCCCGAAGCGCACGGAACGCATGGACGAACGCACCGCGGCGCGCGTGCTCGCCCTGCTCGCCGCGAGCCCCGGGATCACGACCCTCGACGTCACCGGCGGCGCACCGGAGCTCTGGGACGGTTTTCGCAGCCTCGTGTCTGGCGCCGCGGCACTCGGCCGCCGAGTTCTCGACCGCTGCAACCTCACCGTGCTGCTGGAGCCGGGACAGGAAAACACCGCAGCCTTTCTCGCTGCACACGGCGCAGGCATCGTGGCCTCCCTCCCCTGCTACGGCCACGAGAACGTCGATCGCCAGCGGGGGAGCGGCGTTTTCGAGCGCAGCCTCGAGGCGCTGCGGCATCTCAATGCCCTCGGCTATGGCAGGCCCGGCTCGGCGCTCACGCTCGACCTCGTCTACAACCCGCTCGGCCCTGCGCTGCCGCCAGACCAGACGAGCCTCGAGGCCCGCTATCGCGACGAGCTCGGCCGCCATTTCGGGATCGAGTTTCATCGCCTGCTGGCGCTCACGAATCTTCCGATCGCGCGCTTCGCCCACGCGCTCGAACGCGACGGCCACTACGCGGAGTATCTCTCCTTGCTCGCCCACCACTTCAACCCTGCCACCGTGCCGGGGCTCATGTGCCGGAGCCTCGTCTCCGTGAGCTACGACGGCAGCCTCCACGACTGCGACTTCAACCAGATGCTCGGCATCCCGCTCGGCGGGCGACCACGCACGATCTTCGACCTCGAAGCGCCGGCCGGGCTCTCCGGAGAACGCATCGCCACCGCCCGTCACTGCTTCGGCTGCACGGCCGGCGCGGG
>CAYOIG010000400.1:0-10797 GCA_964403915.1 uncultured Myxococcaceae bacterium | reverse complement strand
AACGAGAACGCCGGCATCCTCATTACCGACCACGGAAGCGCCACGAACCTCACCCTCGACCCGGAATCCGAGCCCAACGCGGACCGCGTGTCGATCCTCGAGAACACGATGGAAGACAACGGTGCGAATCCGATCGATGCGATCAAGGCCGTCATGCTGACGAAGCTCTCGACCCGCGGCCCGGACATCCTGCGCGTCGGTGAGAGCAGGGAAAGCTGCATCCTCGACCGCGGGCGCTACCGGACCTACGGCCTCGACGACTTCGCGACCTGCGACTTCTCCAGCACCATGGGAACGCGCACCTACCTGCTGCCGGAACCCGTCGCGCCGCGGCAGATCGCGGCGGCCGAGCGCGGCAAACAGGTCTACTTCGCGATCTGCAGCGGCTGCCATGCCTACAACGTGCGGCTGATCGGCCCGCCCACCGAGGTGATCCAGGCTCTCTATCTCGAGAACCCGCAGGGAATTGCCGACTACATCGCGATGCCCGCGAAGAAGCGACCCGACTATCCGGAGATGCCGCCGCAGGGCTATCTGGACGGGCCGACACGCCGGGCCGTCGCGGAGTACATGCTGAGCGTTACGAAGTAGGGGGCCTGGCGGTGCGAGAACGAGAGCAGGCGCCGGCGCGATCCCGGGCGCGCGAGGGCGAGCCGCACATCGATACCGCCGCGAAGATCCGGTATCGCGGGCGTACGGCACGGCAGACCGAGAGCCGGGAGCGCCAGCGCGCGATCCTCGAGGCGACGCTGCGTCTCATCGTTCGCGACGGGATGCGCGGTGTGCGGCACCGGGCCATCGCGCAGGAGGCCGGGGTTCCCCTCGCCGCCACCACCTACTACTTCAAGGATCTCTCCGATCTCATCGCCGACGCATTCAACCTCTACGTCGAGGATACGCTGCGCGATTCGGAGGATCTCGAGAGGAGCAGCCTCGCGGCGCTGGAGCGCCACACTGGCGAGGCGCTGCGGACGCAGGAGGTTCGCGAAGAGCTGGCTCGAACGCTCACGCGTCACCTCACCGCTCACATCCGGGCGCAGGTTCGCCGACGCGGCGACCGCATCCTCGAGCACGCCTTTCGGAACGAGGCGCTCCGGAACGCGAGGCTCGCGGCGATCTCGCAGATTCCGCAGGCGAGAACGCTCACGACGATTGCGGCCTTCCTCTCCCGCTGTAGCTCCAGCGACCCGGACGCGGATGCCCAGATCCTCTTCGGCTTCATCCTCAGCCTCGAGTACCAGGTGCTTCTCGGGGCCGTCGACGAGACGCTGATCGAGCGCAGCGTGGGGCGTCTGGCGCGACACGTCCTCGGTGTGCCCGATTCCTAGGCGGCCCCGCGAGGCCGGCCTCGGCTGCGGCGGCAGGCCTCGACCTCCCGGCCCGGAAGCGGCACCCTAGACGGGCCCACGGAGGAACGCCGATGCCGCTCTACGAGTACGCCTGCCGCAAGTGCTCCCATCGCTTCGAGGAGATCGTGTCTTCGAGCGCGAGCCCGGCCCCGCCCTGCCCGCAGTGCGGGTCGAAGCGCGCCGAGCGCATGCTCTCCGTCTTCGCGGTCGGCAGGACGGCCGCCGCCCCGCCGGCACCGTGCGGCGCACCGATGCCGGGCGGATGCGGCTCCTGCGGCGACCCGCGCGGCCCGGGCGCCTGCGCCCTCGATTAGCCCGAGCCGCTAGCCTCTCGCCATGGCAGACGAGGATCCGCTCAAGAAGGGCTTCGGCTACTGGATGGGGATCGCCGCCGAAGCCCGGGGAGCCTGGGCGGAGAAGCGGCGCCTCGCTACGGCCATGCGGCAGGTGATCGACCGCCTGGTGACGAGCGACGCTCCCGAGGACGAGCTCAAGGCCGCCGCCGACGCGCTCGAGCGCTACGCAGCGCGTCTCGCAACGCATCCGCGCCGCAAGATTCCGGTCGGCTTCTCCGAGGTGGCCAATGCCGGCGACATCGCCGGCTTCTTCGACATGAGCCCGCTGATCGGGCTCTCGAATCCCATGGCCCCGCCGATCCGGCTGGGCGTGGACGATGGCACAGTGCGCGGAAGCGTGACTTTCGGTGCCGCCTACGAGGGCCCGCCCGGCCACGTTCATGGCGGCTTCGTGGCGGCGGCCTTCGACGAGGTGCTCGGCTTCACGCAGTCTCTCACCGGCAGCCCGGGCATGACGGGCACGCTCACCATTCGCTACCGCAGGCCGACACCGCTTCACGTCGAGCTGCGCTTCGAGGCGACCGTCGTCCGCGTCGACGGCCGGAAGATCTTCACCGAGGGCAGGGTCTACGCCGGCGAGACGCTCACCGCAGAGGCCGAAGGTCTCTTCCTCTCCGTCGACCTCGCGAAGATGCGCCAGCTCGCCGCGGAGAAGCGGGCCCAGGAGCCGACCGACGGCACGAAAGCGGACTGAGCGCTCGCCAACCGGTGCGCGGCGCCCGGCCGCAGCGGCCCTCGGTTATCGCAGCTCGCGCTTCAGGATCTTGCCCGTAGGCCCCTTCGGCAGCGCGTCGCGGAACTCGATCGTGCGCGGGTACTTGTAGGCCGCGAGGCGCTCCTTGCAGAAGGCGATGATCTGCTCTTCCGTCGCGGTCTGGCCGGCGCGCAGTGCGACCACGGCCTTCACCTCCTCGCCGTGGCTCTCGTGGGGGATGCCGACGACGGCGGCCTCGACCACGGCGGGATGCGTGTAGAGCACCTCTTCGATCTCGCGCGGGTACACGTTGAAGCCGCCGCGGATGATCATGTCCTTCTTGCGATCCACGATGCTGTAGGAGCCATCGGCATCGCGGATGCCGATGTCGCCCGAATGGAACCAGCCACTTCGCAGCGCCTCCTTGGTGGCGTCGGGCCTCTTCCAGTAGCCCTTCATCACGTTGTGGCCCCGGATCACGATCTCGCCCCGCTCACCGTCCGGCAGCGGGCGGTCCTGCTCGTCGAAGATCGCCATCTCGACGCCCCAGACGGGATAGCCGATCGAGCCCGGCTTGCGCGGCTTGTCCATCACGTTGAAGCTCGCCGCGGGCGAGGTCTCGGAGAGGCCGAAGCCCTCGAGGATCTTCACCGGGTAGCGCTCCTCGAAGGCGCGCATCACCTCGACCGGCATCGCTGCGCCGCCCGTCATGCAGTAGCGAACGCTCGAGAAATCATGCTTCTCGGCGGCCGGTGTGTTGAGCAGTGCGAAGTACATGGTCGGCACGCCGGCGAACAGCGTCACGCGGTCGCGTTCGATGATGCGCAGCGCATCCTCGGGCGTGAAGCGCGGGAGCAGCGTGAAGGTGCCGCCGGCCGCGATCGTCGCGTTCTGGATGCACGTCTGTCCGAAGGAGTGGAAGAGCGGAAGCGTGGCGAGCGCCACCTGACTCGCATCGACCGGGATGAGGCGCGGCACCACGACGGCGCAGTTGAGAAGCAGGTTGGCGTGGGTGAGCTCAGCGCCCTTGGGCTTGCCGGTCGTTCCCGAGGTGTAGAGGAGGACGGCCGTATCGGTGGCCCCGGGCTGGTGGATGACCTCGAGCGGCGCTCCCTGCGCCAGCGACACCAAGCTCTCCTTGCCGTCGGCCTCCCCGCTCGACCACAGCACCGGCACGCCGGCCTCCGACGCCCCCTTGCGGGCGGGATCACTGAAGAAGGGATGGGCCACGAGCAGGCGGGATTCGGAATCCTGCAGGTGGTAGGTGACCTCCGGCGCCGAGAGCAGCACGTTGAGGGGCACCACCACGGCGCCGGCATAGAGGATCCCGAAGTAGGAGATCGTGAACTCCGGCACGTTCGGGATCATCAGCGCAACCTGCTCACCGGGGCCGATGCCGCGCTCGCGCAGCCCGCGCGCCACGCCGCGGGCGGCCCGGTCGAGCTGCCCGTAGGTCATCTGGAAGCCCTCGAGGCGCAGGGCGACCTGCTCGGGCCGGGAGCGCGCGCTGGCCTGGAGGATGGTGCCGAGGTTGAGCTGCATGATGGGCTCCTTGCGGGTTCGGGACAGTCTACACCCGCGAGGGCCCCGCCCGCTGATAGACTCGTCCGCCGTGGAAGGGCCCGAGGAGACGCGAGCGCATCCCAGCACATGGCCGGCAGGCCAGCTCGCGGTGCTCTACCTCGCGTTCGCGGCGCTGGCGTTCGCCGTCTACGGCCCGGCGCTGCGCGGGGAATTCCTCTCCGACGATCTCGGCTATCTCGTCACCAATCCGTACGTTCACGCGCTCACGCTCGACAACCTGCGCGTGCTCCTCGACCCGTTCGGGGAGGCCGCGCGATACACCGCGAACTACGCGCCGGTGCACCTTCTCGCGGTCGCCCTCCTGTGGAGCGTCTCCGGCGCCGACACCCTCGCGCACCACGTCGTGAACGTGCTCGGCCACGCGCTCGCCGCGCTGCTGCTCGTGCCGCTCTTCCTCCGCGCCGGCCTCGGTCGGCCCGTGGCACTTTTCGGCGCTCTCTTCTTCCTGCTCCATCCGGCCAACGTCGAGGTTGGCGCCTGGATCTTCCAGCTCAAGACGATTCTGTGCCTGATCCTCGGAACCGCCGCGATCCTGCTGCATCCGCGCCGGCCGGCGATCGCAGCGAGCCTCTTCGTGCTGGCCCTGCTCGCCAAGGCCTCGGCAGCCTTCGCGCTGCCGGCGGCTGCGTTCTTCGCCTGGCGGCGGGCGAACGGTCCGGGCGCAGAGCCGCCACGCTGGGGCTGGCTCGCGCTCTGGGGGCTCGGCCTTGCGCTCTACGCCTCGCCGCAGCTCTTCGCTTTCGAGCACCTCGGAGAGTCGCCACGTCCGCTCGGGGCCAACCCGTTCGAGAGCGTTCGGACGGTGTTTGCGATCTTCGCGCGCTACGTCGCCATGGCCGCCACCTCCTACGGCACGGCGGCCTTCCACCATCCGCCTGCGGCGCGCTCGCTCCTCGATCCGTGGTGGCTCGCAGGGCTCGCCCTCTCGCTCGCCCTCGGCCTGCGCCTCGTCTGGTCGGCGCTGCGCAGGCGCGATGAGGCTGGGTTCTGGCTCTGGGCAGCGGCCGCCTACGCACCCGTCTGCCAGATCTTTCCGTTCCTGTATCCGATGGCGGACCGCTACCTCTACGCGGTGCTTCCCGGACTGATCGGTGCGACCTGCCTTGCGGCCGCCGCGTTTGCATCCGTCTCGACCGGCTCGGGAGCGGCGCGTAAAAAAACACTTAATCGCGTCGCCTCGGCACTCGCCTGCGCGCTGCTCGTCGTGTTCGCCTTGAAGAGCCACGAGCGCGCTGCGGTGTTTCGCACCAATACCACCCTCATGCTGGACTCGGCGCGGCGTTACCCGGAGGGGCTTTCCGCGAGTCTTCTGGGAGCACGCCGCGCGGCGCAGGCAGGAGACCCGGCGGGAACGGCCGAGGCCCTGCACCGCGCGGCCGCGCTCGGCTTCGACAGCTTCTTCGCGATCGACGAAGAGCCCGCGCTGCAGGGCGTCCGGCAGGATCCCCGTGTGCGCGCCGCCGTAAGCGAGATGGCCGGAGGCTGGATCGCGCTCGCGAGGGCACGCGGGTATACGACGCAGCACGAGCTCTGGCTCCTGGCGCGGGCCCACACCGTGCGCAGCGAGTGGGCGGACGCAGAGGCTGCACTTCAGCGCGCGCTGGCGCAGCCTGGCCCCCGCGAGTCGGAGCTGCGCCGGGCGCTGGCCGACGTGCAGCGGCAGCTCGCGCTGGAGCGCAGGAAGCCTGCGCCGTAGCCTGCGAACGTGCGCCCCTACTCCACCACGTAGCCGAGCGCCCGGAGCTGATCGCGCGACATGCGATCGAGCTGCACCGGCGTCGCGGCTCCCCACGCAGCCCCCGGCTGCGCGAGATGCTGCGAGAGGAGATCGGCGAGCCGATCTCGCACGGCAGGCTCGGCCCCCGCGACGTTCGTCCGCTCCTGCGGATCGCTGGCGAGGGCGAAGAGCTCGAGCGGTGCGGGCTGGTCGAGGGCGCGGATCAGCCTCTCCTCGTCCGTGGCCACCGAGGCAAGGCGGTTCGGCGACGCGCCGCGCTGGGCCCAGCTCCGGTCGAGCGCCGCAAAGGCCGGGCGGCTCGGATCGGGAGGAGGCGGCTGGCTGCCGATGGCCGCCTCGATCAGCGGCCGTGCCGAGCGGCCTTCGGCGCCCGGGAGCGGTGGCAGGCCCATCAGGTCGAGCACCGTCGGAAAGATGTCGATGCTGGCGACGGGAGTCTCCACCACGACGCCCGACTCGAGACGGAAGGGCGGCACGATCAGGAAGGGAACGTCCATCACTTCGTGGTAGAGCGTTCGCCCGTGCCCTTCGCCGCCATGCTCACCGAACTCCTCGCCGTGATCTGCAGTGATGACGACCAGCGTACGGCTCGCGAGCCCGAGCCGATCGAGCTCTGCCATCACGAGGCCGACGTTGGCATCGACCCAGGCGACGGCGCTGTCGTAGAAGTCGGAGTGGCTGGTGCCGAACGTGGGCCCCGAGGCGTCGGATGCGTACTGGTGAACGTCCATGTAGTGCAGGTAGAGGAAGAAGCGGTCGCGCCCAAAGCTCTGCAGGAACTGCCTGGCCGCGTCGGTGATGTCGGCGTCGGAGCCGCTCAGGCCCTCTCCCACGCTCGGGCTGTTGCGGCGCATCGCGCGGCTCTCGGTGAGAACCCGCGGCACGAAGTAGCTGTCGAAGCCTTGTCCGAAGCCGAAGTGCGGCGCCATCCAGGCGTTGCGATAGAGCCCGAGCGTTCGCAGGCCGGCCGCGTGGAAGACCTCCGCAGGCAGCATCGCCGCCTCGGGCAGCGTGTCTTCCCAGCGCAGCATGTGGTTGTTCGAAGGGCTCGTGGCCGTGAGGAGAGACGCCATCGAGGGCTTCGTCCACGACGACGGCGCTCGGGTCCGTGCGAAGCGGATTCCGCCGCGGGCCAGCGCGTCGAGGTTCGGGCTCGTGGGCCGCGGATGGCCCGCCATGCCGAGGCGATCTGCGCGCAGCGCGTCGATCAGGATGAAGACCACATTGAGATCCTGGCGACCCCGCAGCTCCGCCAGCGCCGCAAGGCCGCCCACCGGCCGCGGAGGCTTCCGGCGCTCGAGCTGCGACGCGAGGCCAACCACGGCCAGCAGCGCGGCGAGTACGAAGTACGGCCACGGCGAATCCAGCAGGCGGCGCAGCATCGAAGCAACTCCTTCCTCGGGATCGGGCCGCGCGAACGTACGCCCGAAACACGCGAGAGGCACCGGTCGGGGGGCCACGGGCCCGGCACTAACGAGGGCCCGGCCCCTAGTCGCACGCGCTGTCCCCCGTGTGCCAGCCCCCGCATGCGGCTGAAACCCTGCGTAACATGCCGTCCGGGAAGGGATCCTCCGAGGCTCGCGCAGCGGCGACCTCCAGGCGGGCTCCCGGACGCACGCGCTCCCGGCAGGCGTGCAGAATCGAATCAGCTCCCGTGCACGATCATCCGATGAACAGCACGCCCAGGCTTCGCGAGCCTCGCGCACCCCGTGGAGGTATGGGGCTGCGCGCGTATACTGCCGCGTTCTTTTCCGGGAGGTCTCGACGCGTGATGACTCTCAGGCTGTCCCGTCTCATGGCCCGCCCGGAAGGCCGGCGACGTCGCCGCGTCGCCCGGTTCGGCTTCTCGCTGCTGCTCGTGAGCGCCGCCGTGCTCGCGTGTGGCCGCAGCGCGGAAGACCGCATCGCCGAAGCCCAGGCCCTGCTCGACGCAGGACAGGCAAACGAGGCCGTCACCTCCTTGCGCGAGGTGCTCGAGCAGGATCCCGAGAATGCGCAGGCCAACCAGCTCCTCGGCGCAGCGTTGCTGCAGGCCGGCCAGCCGGGCGCGGCGGTCTTCCCGCTCGAGAGCGCAGCAGAGAAGGGGCTCGCACAGCAGGATGCGAGCGCGAGCCTCATGCTCGCGAGGGCCTACCTGCAGCTCCAGCGGAACGACGATGCGATTCGCGCACTCGACCGCGTGATCGAGAGCGCGCCGGATCATACGGCCGCCATACGGCTGCGGGTCGAGGCGAGGCTCCAGGCGAATAAGGCGGCCGAGGCGCTGGCCGATACCGAGCGCCTCGTGGCCTTGTCGCCGGACGACTTCGGCGCCGCCGTGATGAATGCCGGCACGCTCGACGCCGCGGGCCGCAGCGACGAGGCACGCAAGGCCTACGAACGCGCCCGGGAGATCGCCGAGAAGAGCGGCGATCCGAGCCTCGCCGCAAAGGGCTGTCTCGCACTCGCAAAGTTCGAGGCGGATCGCAAGAACGTCACGCGTGCTGCCGAGGGGTACGAGCGCTGCGTCGAGGCGTATCCCACCGACGTACTCGGCCTGCGGCTCGCCACGGAGTTCTTCGACCGCGCGGGAGAGCCCGAGAAGGCGACTGCGCTGTGGCGTCGCGCGGTCGAGCAGGCGCCCGAGAGCCTCGACTATCGCTTCATGCTCGCAAAGCGTCTGCAGCGCGAAGGAGACGCGGCCGGCGCGCTTTCCCTGCTTCGGACGGCAGCGCAGTCTTCGGGCCTGCCAGCGGCCTGGCAGGCCGTTGCCGACTTCCAGCGTGCGACGGGAGATCTCGCGGGCGCAGAGCAGTCGCTCACTGCGGCGCTCGAGGCGACCGGAGGCGTCAACGACGGCACCGTCCGGCTCGCCCTGGCCGATCTATGGGTGGACATGGGCCAGCTCGATCGCGCAGAAGAGGCGGTCGTGAAGATCGAAGACGAGGCGCAGCGGTCGATCCTCAAGGGTCGTCTGCTCCTCGCGCGCGGGGACGCGAGCGGCGCCCTCGCGGCCTTCGACGGCGCCGTGCGCCGCTGGCCTGGAAATGCCGGCCTCCGGTACATGACGGGAATTGCAGCCCAGAAGGCGGGGGATTTCGGCCGGGCCGAGCAGGAGCTGCGCGAGGCGCTGCGCGCCGATCCGTCGGCGAGCGACGCGGCACTGGCCCTGGCGCAGCTCTCTCTCCAGTCCGGCAACGCAGCGCAGGGGGCGCAGCTCGCGCAGGTCTTTCTCCAGACGCGAGAGGGACATCGGTCGGAGGCTCTGCGGACGCTGGCGCGGGCGCAGGCCGAGACCGGTGACTTCGCCGCGGCGCGCGAGACGCTGGCACGGCTCGGCAAGCTCCCGGATCAGGGCACGACCGCCGTCATCGAGCGCGCCTGGCTCGAAGCCCGCGCGGGTGGCCCCCGAGCCTCGGTCCGCGTGATCGAGGAGAGCCGCCTCGATCTCACCAATCCCGCCTCGGAAGAGGCCCTTCGAGCCCTTGCCGACGGCCTCGTTGCGGATGGCAAGACCGAGCAGGCACTCGAACGGATCAACGCTGCGCTGGCGAAGCATCCCGATGCAAAGGCCTTCCACGAGGTGCGCGCTGCGGTGCTCGCGCGCAGCGGGCGTCTCGACGAAGCTCGCCTCTCCTACGAGAAGGCGCTCGGCCTCGACCCGAAGTCGGGCAGGGCGCTGGCGGGGCTCGGAGCGCTCGCCATCGATGCGGGTGACCTGCCGGGTGCGCTCGATCTCTTCGATCGTGCAGTGCAGAACAGCCCGGACGACTCCGCCGCTGCGTACTCCGCTGCGCAGGTCGTGCTCGCCCAGGGCAACCAGGACGATGCCATGCGCCGTCTGCGCGAGGTCCTCGTCCGCGATCCTGCTCATGCCGGGGCGAGCAACGATCTGGCCTGGCTGCTGGCCGCGAAGGGAGAGCAGCTCGACATCGCTCTCGCCCTCGCCGAGCAGGCCCAGCGTCTGAGCCCCAGGCCCGACTTCACCGACACGCTCGGATGGGTTCGGCTCCAGCGGGGAGAGGTCGATGCCGCGATTGCGGCCTTCGAGCAGGCGGTGGCGGGAAGGCCGGGAGATCCGACTCTTCGCTATCACCTCGGCCTCGCCCTGGCGCGAAAGGGAGACCGCGACCGTGCGCTTGCGACGCTGCGCGAGGCATTGGGCGCGGGCGCCTTCCCGGACGCAGAGGCTGCACGCCAGGAGATCGCCAGGCTCGAGAAGCAGTGAGAGGGAACCCGCCCGTGAGAATCCGATGGACCGTCCGTCTCGCGGCCGCCGCCGGTGTGGCGCTCTGCCTTGCCACCCTCTCGTGCCGGTCGAGCGAGCAGAAATTCGCCGAGCACCTCGAGGGCGGCGCGCAGTTCGAGAAGGCCGGCAAACGGGAAGAAGCCTTGCTCGAGTACCGCAACGCGCTGCGACTTCAGCCCACGAGCGCCGAGATCAACTTCCGCATTGCACGCGTGCTCTCCGACAAGGGAAGCTTCAGCGATTCCATCTTCTACTATCGGGAGGCGCAGCGGCTCGATCCCACGAACAGCGAGGCGGCGCTGGCAGAGGCCAAGCTGCTGCTCTTCCAGGACACCCCCCGAGCCGAACAGATCATCCGCGCCACCCTCGAGCGCGAGCCGGCCAACGCGCTGGCGCACCTTCGCGCCGCGGAGCTGGCCCTTGCGAAGAGCGACACCGAGACGGCGCTCGCCTCCGTCCTCACTGCCATCGAGCTCGATCCGAAGGATGGTCTGTATCCCTTCAACCTCGGTGTCGTGAAGCAGGCCCGCATCCGCGAGATGAGACTCGCGAAGGAGCAGCCGCCGGACGCGCTCTTTCAGGAGACGCTCGAGGCCTTTCGCAAGTCCGATCAGCTCTACGGGGGAAACCTCAACGCGCGGCTGAATCTGGTTCGCACCTATGCGAGCTGGCCAGGCCACGAGAAGGAGGCCGAAGCCGCCCTTCGCGACACCCTCGCGTTCGCGAAAGAGGAAGGGAAGGGAAACCCGGGAGACAGGCTCGCGGCGGCGCGGGCCATCCTCGAGTACGCCGCGACGTTCCAGCGAAAGGATCTGCTCGGGTGGGGGCTCGAGGAGATGGTCGAGGCC
>CAYOIG010000399.1:0-2362 GCA_964403915.1 uncultured Myxococcaceae bacterium | reverse complement strand
GCGCGCGCGATCATCGCGGCCGGCATGGGTGCGAAGGACCACCTACGCGCAGCGATCCTCGCTCTCTCGGGAGACGTGCCGCGCGTAGTCACCTACACGCACACGGGCTGGCGTCGCGTCGGCGAGGGCTGGATCTACCTGCACGCGGGCGGAGCGATCGGCGCGGGCGGCCCTGTTCCGGGCGTCGCCGTGGATCTCTCCGGCGCCCTGACCGGCTACATGCTCCCGGCTCCGCCCGAGGGCGCGGAGCCGGTGGCGGCCGTGCGCGCGAGCCTCGAGCTACTCGACCTCGGCACGGACGGAGTGACGGTCCCGCTGCTCGCGAGCGTGGCGCGCTCTGTGATCGACCGGGCCGACTTCGCGCTGCACTACTCGGGAGCGACTGGCGTATGGAAGTCGGAGCTTGCGGCACTCGCACAGTCCCACTTCGGCGCTGGCTTCTCCGGGAAGAATCTCCCGGGCTCATGGAGCAGCACAGAGAACGCGCTCGAGGGGCTCGCCTTCTCGGCGAAGGATGCGCTTCTCGTGGTGGACGACTTCGCGCCTCGGGGCTCAACGCAGGACGTGGCGCGGATGTACCGGGCAGCCGAGCGGCTGATCCGCGCGAGCGCAAACGCCTCCGCACGGGGACGGATGCGCGCGGACCTAACGCTGCGGCCGCCGAAGCCGCCCCGCGGCCTCATCCTCAGCACCGGGGAGGACCTACCTCCCGGGCACTCGCTGCGCGCGCGCATGGTGATCGTGGATCTGCTTGCCGGCGACATTGACGGCGTGCGGCTCACTTGCGCGCAGGAGCACGCACGCCGCGGCACGTTCGCGGCCGCGCTGGCGGGCTTCATCCGGTGGCTTGCTCCGCGACTCGATCAGGAGCGGGAGCAACTAGCTGAGGCGATTCATGCGTGGCGCTCACGCGGGCTCGCGCACCGACGCACGCCCGACGCGCTGGCGAACCTCGAGGCCGGGCTCGGCGCTTATCTGCGCTTCGCGGAGGCCGTGAACGCCATCTCGACGGCTGAGCGCGAAGCCCTCGGGCAACGTGTCGAGCGGGCGCTCCTGGCGCTCGGCGAGGCGCAGGCCGACCACCTTCGCAGCGAAGATCCGACCGTCCGCTTCCTCGAGCTGCTGCGCGCCGCGATCACGTCCGGGGATGCTCACCTCGCCAGCGCTCGCGATGAGGGCTGCCCCTGCGACGACGGCGCCCGGGCCTGGGGCTGGGACGTTGCGTCCGCTGGGCACGGCGAGAACGAGACGCGGACCGCCCGCCCTCACGGCCGGCGGATCGGCTGGATTCGCGAGGCCCTCGGCGGCTGGGACGTGTACCTGTCGCCGATGCCGGCCTACCGAGTGGCGCAGGATTACGCCTCGCGGCAGGGGTGGGCCGTGGCGACCGGGGAGCGGACGCTCTGGCGCCGGCTGGCCGAGGCCGGGCTCCTCGCCGCCAGCGACGAAGGGCGCCAGACGTGCAAGGTCCAGATCGGGAGCCGCCGCGAGCGTGTGCTTCATCTTCGCCCTGGGGCTCTCCTCTCTTCAGGGATCGGGGCTATCGGGGCGAACGGGGCAGCGGAGGCTGAGGACGTAGGAGAACGCTCCGCAGGCTCTCCCGAGGCCGATTCCCGCCCCGATCCCCGCCCCGATAACGGCTCGGAACGGGGCGAACATCGGGGCGGAAACGGACCTGAGGACGAAGGAGAGCGCTCCAGAGAGGCTTCCGCCCCGTTCGCCCCGATAGCCCCGATCCTGGGAGGGGGGAGAGAGCCCGTGCAAGAGGCTGATCCGCTCGCCGACGTGGAGCGGTTCTGATGGCGGCTTCTGCCCTCGCCGCCGAGATCCGGGCCCTCGGCTGCCGGCTTGCGATGGACCGGGACGGGCGGCTCGAGGTAGCGCCCGGCTCCGTCCTGACGGACGACCTGCGCGCCAAGGTACGGGCCGAGCGGGAGGCCCTGCTCGACCTGCTGCGCCTCGAGGCCGAGGGCTCGCGGCCCCTCGCCTCGCCGGCACTCCGCGACCTGCCCGAGCCCCCTCGACCGGGCGCGGAGCCGGTGCTTTTCACGGCCGATGATCTCGCCCCGATCCCCGGCTCGCCCCATGCCGACCTCGAGGCCGACTGGCGCGGCGCGCAGACGATGGCCCTCAAGGGCTTCGCGGCGCACGGCGGCGCGCCTGGCGGGAGAGACGCCAACAAGTTCGTGCGCGACGCGGCCACGCTCGAGCTGCTGCTGGTGACTCGCGTGCGCGAGTTCACGGCATGGCGCGAGCGCTGGCGGGCCTGCCTCGAGGGTGTCTACGCCGGCACGGTGGCGCTCCTGCCCGGCTCCGAGCGGGATCTGCTGGCGACGTGGCGGCCGAAGCTGGCGGCCGAGGA
>CAYOIG010000398.1:0-3164 GCA_964403915.1 uncultured Myxococcaceae bacterium | reverse complement strand
CTGTTGGTGCGCCTGCTGTATCAAGGGCCCGAACGCCGCCGAAGCGAGCGCTATTTCTCGGGGCGCGAGGTCGCCTACCGGCTCGGAAACCGCGCGCGGCACGCGGTGCTCGGCGATCTCTCCGAGAGTGGCTGCCGCCTGCTGCACGCCGCGCCCGCGAGGGTCGGTCAGCGCGTCTCGGTGGAGGTCCCGGCCGGAGAGAGCGGCCGCGAATCGATGTCCGTGGAGGGAACGGTGCTGCGCACCGTGCCCTCGCCTCCGGGCGAGGGCGGCTCCACGCTCGCGGTCGCGTTCGACGAGCTCGGCGATGCGGCCCTCGAGCGGCTTCGCGAGGCCCTCCGCACCAGCGTGGTCGGCAGCGAGGTGGCGACCCGCGCCGCAGTGCCGGCGCGTGAGCGGCGGCGCGAGCCGCGCGCAGCATTTCGCAAGCGCGTCGTCGCACTGCGCGCCGAGGCGGATCGCGTGCTGATGGGCTGCGATCTCTCGGCGGGAGGGATGCGCGTCGAGGCCCACCCGACCCTCGCGCTGGGCGACCGCTTGCGGCTCGCGATCTATGCCGAGCCGCACGCGGAGCCCTGGCTCGTCAGCGCGTCGGTCGTGCGCAACGATGCAGACGGCGGCCTCGGGCTGCGCTTCGACGTGCTACCGGCGGAGGTCGCGCGCCGGCTCGAGGCCTTCGTCGCCTCGCTCCCGCCCGTCGAGCCGCTGCAACGCGGCGAGGTCGGCTCTCTCGGCGCCGTACTCTCGCAGATTCTCGAGTAGCGCATCAGCGGATGGCCGTGGGGGTGACGGCACCGCTACGGACGGTGCCGTCACGATCGTAGAGCGTAGACGCTTCGATCCTGATCTCCGGCAGCGTGATGCGCCCGGCGGAGAGGGGAGCCCTCGGCTCGAAGGCGAGTGCGAGCGCCTTCACGGAGGCGGCCGGGTCGACGAAGTCGACCGTCACGCGGCCGCTCGCCGGATCATCGCTCCAGGCCACGATCGAGCCGCGCCCGAGGTGCTGCTCCTCGAAGACGGCGCGCGGCCTGATCTTCGCAGACGGATACGCAATCACGAGATGCGCGGCGTGGGGCGGCGACTCGGGCAGCGAGAGGACCACCTTCGGGAGCGGCACGAGGCTCGCGAGCTGCTCCGAGACGTCGATGCCGAACGGGCCCGCATGGGCCGATGACGGCGTGGGAGCGCCAGATGCACTGCCCACGCTCGCGGGAAGCACCGTGAGCCGCTGCCCATACACGATTGCGGGCAGATCTTCCGTACCGCCCGCATCCGTCCGGCGGCGCCGGCGGACGCTGACGTCGTAGTCTCCCGGTGGCACGGACGCGGGAACGTCCACGATCGCGAGGAGCTGCGCGATGCCGAGACCGGCGTAGCTGGCATCCACCTGGTTGGCGATGCCGATCTCGGAGGCGGGATCGGGGAAAGCCCGCGTCACGATCCGCGTCGAGAGCTCGTGCTCCGCACCCGATGCGGCGGCGCGTAGCACGAAGACGAGCTGGCCGCGCTGGTCGTCCCAGCGGCCGCGCTCCGCGAGCAGGTCCCCGCCGTAGCCGGCGGCTTCGCCCGCCGCCGGCTCACCGGAGAGAGCGATGCCGACGCTCGCGCCGGCCTGCACCGAGAGCGGCAACGGCCGCGCTCCGCAGGCGAGCGCCAGCGCGGCGAGGCAAACGAGGAGGGCGGAGTGAGCATGCGTGGCCTGCATCGGTGTCTCCTGGCGGGAGAAGGGATACCCGCAGGAGAGCAGGAAGCATGCCAGCACGCGCACGCCGCAGCGTGCGTGCGGCGGTGAGAAGAGAATCGGCGGTCACGCGGGCCGCACCCACGCGGGTACACGCGACGGCCGCGATCCGGCGATCAGCCCCCGGCGGCGGGCTCGATCTCGGCCGGGTCGGCCGCGGCTGCGGCCGCGTCATCGATCCGGATCATGTCCTCCACCGCGTCCGGCCGACAGCCGCCGCGGCCACAGAAGACACCCTCCAGCACCTCGCTCGCGAGCCGCGTCGCACGCACACGATGTCCGTTCTGCGCGACCGAGACCACGGCGATCGCGATCTTCGGATCATTCGCCGGCGCCACGCCCGCGAACCACTCGTAGAGGCCCTCGGGATCGCTCCCGCGCAGGGTGCCGGTCTTGCCCGAGACCTGGACGGGGCCGAGCAGCGGTGTGCCGCCCTCGCCCTGGAAGCCGCGCCGCGCTGTACCGCTCACGGTCGTCTCGATCATCATGGTTCGCAGCTCACCCGCCAGCGCGGGCGTCAGCACCTGCTTCGCGGGACTTCGCGGCGGGAGCTGGAGCGTTCGTCCCGCTGCATCGACGACGCGCTCGATCCAGTAGGGCTCGCGCTGCTTGCCGTCGGCGAGCGTCATCGCCATGCGGGCCGCGTGCATCGGCGTGATCCAGCAGCCATAGAGGCCGCAGCCGAGCTTGCCGAGGTCGTAGCGGTCGCTGCCCGCATCGACGGCGCCCGCCGAGTGTCCGGGCGCCGGCTCCTGCAGGAAGCCGAAACGGCGGATCGCATCCACCATGTTCTGCGTGCCGAGCGAGTGCACGGCGAGCTGGGCGAAGCATTGGTTGTTCGAATGGGCCAGCGCCCCTTCGAGGCTCGTGATGCTGCCTTTCGCCGGCGGATCCACGCGCTGCGGCGGGAGCCAGTGGGGGTTGCCCTGGAAGCGGCAGGGCCCCTCGGCCACGCCGCGCGCGTGGTGAAGCGCCGCCGCCGCCGTCACGACCTTGATGAGAGACGCCGCCGGGTAGATCCGAGTCGGCGGAAAGCGCTGCGGGTTGCTGGAGGCGTACGCCAGAACGCGCCCGGTCGAGGCCTCGAGCACGACCACGTTGGCGAGCCGCGCGCCGAGCCGATCGAGGGCCGCGAAGACCTGCCGTGTGAGCCCGGGATCGAGCGTGTATTCGACCTGTAGCGGTCCTTCGAGATCGGGAGCGCTCGGCGGCGCGGGCACCTCGGCCACGAGGCGGCCGCCGCCCCCGGGCGCCGCGGCCTGGACGACGCGCGCCTGCTGCAGCACGTCCCGCGTGATCGGCGGCGAGTCGAGGATCTCGACGGGCACCGGCGGACCCGGCACGTACGGGCCCGCCGAGGCCACGCCCTCTTCTGCCGCACGAGACAGGCCGGGGGCTAATCCCAGCACCATGAGGGAGCAGA
>CAYOIG010000397.1:0-7812 GCA_964403915.1 uncultured Myxococcaceae bacterium | reverse complement strand
TTGAGGGCGGCGCTCGCCGGGTTCGTGCCGTGCGCGCTGTCGGGAATCAGCACCTTCGAGCGGCGATCGCCACGGCTCTCGTGGTAGGCGCGGATCATCATGATGCCCGCGAGCTCGCCCTGCGCACCCGCAGCCGGCTGGAGCGAGATGCGGTCCATGCCGCTCACCTCGGCCAGATGCTGCTCGAGGGCGTGCAGCAGGGCGAGCATGCCCTGCGAGAGCGCGACCGGCTGTAGCGGGTGACCGTGCGCGAGGCCCGCGAGCGCCGAGGCGACCTCGTTCACCTTGGGGTTGTACTTCATGGTGCAGGAGCCGAGCGGGTAGAGGCCGAGATCGACGGCGTAGTTCCAGGTCGAGATCCGCGTGAAGTGGCGGACCACCTCCACCTCGGAGAGCTCGGGCAGGCCCGGGATGTCGTCGCGCAGCACGCTGGCTCCGAGCCGCTCGGCAGCCGCCACCGCCGGCACGTCGAGCACCGGAAGCTGGCAGCCCACACGGCCCGGACGACTGCGCTCGAAGAGCAGAGGCTCCTCGTACGCAATGCCGCGTGCTCCGTGCCCCACGCGGGAAACGCTCGTCATGGAATCCGGCGCACCGGTCATCGGCGGGGGCTTCTCGCTGCTCATCGCGCGGCACCTGCCAGGGCCGCGACCAGGCGATCGATGTCCGTGCGCGACACCAGCTCCGTGGTGCAGACCAGCACGGCGGGCCCGAGATCGTCGGCATACGGCGCGAGATCGAGACCGCCGACGAGCCCCGCGTCGAGCGCGCGGGCGAGGGCTGCGGCGCCCGAATCCGGGACGCCGACCACGAACTCGTTGAACGTCGGCGCGGAGAGGGGAAGGCGGAGGCCCCGCGTTCGCGCCACCTCGGCCTTGGCATACTCGGCCTTCGCGAGGTTCTGCTCCGCCAGCCGCCGCAGACCCTTCGGCCCCAGCAGCGCGAGGTAGATCGTCGCCCGCAGCAGCATGAGCCCCTGGTTGGTGCAGATGTTCGACGTCGCGCGCTCGCGGCGGATGTGCTGCTCGCGCGTCGAGAGCGTGAGCACGAAGCCGCGACGGCCCGCGGCATCCACCGTCTGTCCGACGAGGCGGCCGGGCATCTGTCGCACGTGCGCTGCGCGCGCCGCGAGGAAGCCGAGATGGGGGCCGCCGAAGGCCATCGGCACGCCGAAGCTCTGGGCCTCGCCGCAGACGACGTCTGCGCCGAGCTCGCCGTGCGCGCGCAGCAGAGCCAGGGAGAGGGCCTCCGTGACCGTCACCACGAGCAGCGCCCCGCGTGCGCGTGCGGCCTCGGAGGCGGCGTGCAGCTCCTCCAGCGTTCCGAGGAAGGCAGGCTGCTGCACGATGACGCACGCGGTCTCGTCGTCGACGAGGCCGGCGAGGCCCGTCGTCCTGCCGTCGGCGCCACGGGCCGCCGCGACCACCTTGCCACCGGGGCCGCCGACGTAGGTCGCGAGCACGTCGCGGTAGTGCGGGTGGAGGCCGGCCGAGATCACGATCTTCGGCCGCCGGGTCAGGCGCATCGCCATGAGCGCCGCCTCGGCCGTGGCCGAGGCGCCGTCGTAGAGCGAAGCGTTCGCGACGTCGAGGCCGGTGAGGCCGCAGACCATGGTCTGCCACTCGAAGATCGTCTGCAGCGTGCCCTGGCTGATCTCGGGCTGGTAGGGCGTGTAGGAGGTGTAGAACTCGGAGCGTCCCGCGAGGGCGTCCACGGCGCTCGGGATGAAGTGCGGATACACCCCGGCTCCGAGGAAGTAGCGGTGGCTCTCGAGGTTGGCGTTGCGACCGGCGAGCGCGCCGAGCTCGGCCAGCACCTCCTGCTCGCTCGCCGCGCGGGGAACGTCGAGGGCGCGCGGCAGGCGCAGCGCGGCCGGAATGCGCGAGAAGAGGGCCTCGACGGACGGAACGCCGATGCGTGCGAGCATCGTGCGAACGTCCTCGTCCGTGTTCGGAACGTAGCGCATACGCCGCGGCTACTCCTTCCGGCTCTGCACGTGCTCGCGGTAGGCGCCCGCGTCGAGGAGCGCCTCGACTTCGGCGTCGTCTTCGGGTGCGATGGTGATCATCCAGCCATCGCCGTAGCAGTCCTCGTTCACGACCTCGGGGCGCTCGGCGAGATCCGGGTTGACCTCGACGATCTCTCCCGAGATCGGGGCGTAGAGATCCGAGACGGCCTTCACCGATTCGATCACGCCGAAGGGTTCTCCCTTCTCGACCGTGCGGCCCACCTCGGGCAGCTCGATGAAGACGATGTCCCCGAGCTGTCCCTGGGCGTAGTCCGTGATGCCGACGGTGACGCGGTCGTTATCGGCCCGCGCCCACTCGTCCTCCTTGCTGTAGCGAAGGTTGCCGGGAATCTCGTATTCAGCCACCGACTCCGTCCTCCCGTCTCGCCGCTTGCGCCGGCGTCTGGATGCGTGCGCGCGCACCGCCGTCGACCTTGTGTACGAAAGGTGTTTCTACCACGCGCGCGCGCAGATCGCGCCCCCTCACGCGCACGGCGATCGCAGTGTCTTTCGCCGCGAGGGCGGGCGGCACCCAGCCGAGACCGATCGATCGGCCGAGCGTGGGCGAAGGCGCCCCGGAGGTCACGCTCCCGACCTCGCGCCCTTCGCAGACGATGGGATACCCGGCCCGCGCAACGCCGGGATCGTCGAGCACGAAGCCGGCGAGGGCGCGCGTATGGCCCTGCGCGAGGCGCGCACGCATGGCTTCGCAGCCAATGAAGCCGCCGTCTGCGAGCTTAACGAAGCGCGCGAGGCCGGCCTCGAGCGGCGAGGTGGCATCGTCGAGCTCGTGCCCGTAGAGCGGGAGCGCCGCTTCGAGGCGGAGCGTGTCCCGCGCACCGAGACCTGCGGGTGCAAGGCCGAGCGGGGCGCCCTCGTCGAGGAGCGCCTCCCAGAGGGCGACGACGCGGTCGGCACCGACGTAGAGCTCGAAGCCATCGGCGCCCGTGTAGCCGGTTCGCGACACGAGAACGCGCGCGCCGGCGACCGTGCCTTCGCGGAAGCGGAAGCGCCGGAGATCGCCGAGCGGAAGATCGGTCAGCCGTTGCAGAATGGCCGCGGCCAGCGGTCCTTGCAGCGCCAGCAGGCCGAAGTGCGCGCTCCGGTCTTCGACGCGGACGGCGGCCGGATCGCCCGCATGGCGGCGGATCCAGTCATGGTCCTTCTCGATGTTGGAGGCGTTGACGCAGAAGAAGAGGGCATCCCCGGAGAGGCGGTAGATGGTGACGTCGTCCACGGTGCCGCCTGCTTCGTTGCAGAGGCAGCCGTAGCGCACGGCACCGACTGCGAGGGAGGCCACGTTGCAGGTGACGAGGCGCTCGGCGGCCGCGACGGCACCTGGCCCCGTCAGATGGATTTCGCCCATGTGGGAGACGTCGAACAGACCCGCGCGCTCGCGCACGGCGGCGTGCTCGGCGAGGATCGAGGTGTACTGGACCGGCATGAGGAAGCCGCCGAACTCGACCATCCGCGCGCCGAGAGCGCGGTGCGCCCCGGCGAGCGGCGTCTCGCGCAGCGACGTCACAGGCCCGTCCTTCGCCGGTAGGCCTCGAGCGTGTTGTGGAGCAGCATGGTGATGGTGAGCGGGCCAACGCCGCCGCGGGAGGGCGTGAGGAGGCCCGCCACGCCGAGGGCTCCGTCGAAGTCCACGTCGCCCACCTGCCGGTCCCCGACCACGTTCACGCCGAGGTCGATCACCGCAGCGCCCGGCTTGATCCAGTCGCCCTTGACCAGCAGCGGGCTGCCAGCGGCGGCGATCAGCACGTCGGCCTCGCGGCAGATGGCTGCGAGGTCACGCGTGCGCGAGTGGCACATCGTGACCGTGGCGTTGCGCTCGAGCAGCAGCAGCGAGATGGGCTTGCCGACCAGGATGCTGCGCCCGATCACGACCGCATTGGCGCCCTCTAGGGCGATGCGATGACGCGCCAGCACCTCGAGGATGCCGAGCGGCGTGCACGGGCGCAGGCCGGGAAGGCCGGCCATCAGTCGCCCGGCGTTCTGGGTGTGCAGGCCGTCGACGTCCTTTTCGGGCGACGTGGCCTCGGTGACGGCCGTGGCCCGGATCGGCTTCGGCAGCGGAAGCTGCACGAGGATGCCGTCGACGGCTGGATCGGCGTTGAGCCGCGCGATCACCGCGAGAACGTCCGCTTCGCTGGCGCTCGCCGGCAGATCTTCTTCGAGCGACGTCATGCCGATGCGCGCGCAGGCGCGGCGCTTGCCCTTGATGTAGGAGGCGCTCGCCGGGTTGTCGCCGACGAGCACGACGGCGAGACACGGCGCGCGCCGGCCCGCGGCGACGAGCGCAGAGACCTCGTGCGCGAGGCGCTCGCGCAGCTCGTTGGCGAGCGCCATGCCGTCGACGACGACGGTGGCGCGTTTCTCGGCGGTCATGGAGATGGGGGCCCCCGCGCAGCTCGCCGCCCGAGTATACCAACGGTGGCGCGGTCGTCGCGCGGCTCGCTGCGCTCGCCGGCAGAGGCCTTCGTTCGGACTTCTAGGCCGCTGCCGGCTTCGCAGCCTTGCGCTTGCCGCCCGTCTCTGCAGCGGGCTTGGTGTCGCTGGTGGCGGCAGGCTTCGGCGTCGTCTCCTTCGCCGCCGTGTCGGCGCTGGATGCGCTCTTGCTCTCACTCGCGTCCTTCGCGTCCGCCTTGGGCTTGCCGCTCGCGTAGAGGTCCGAGTACCAGCCGCCGCCTTTGAGCACGAAGGACGTGGCCGAGATGAGTCGCTTCACACGCGAAGCGCGGCAGCTCGGGCACTTCTTAACCGGCTCGTCCGTGATGCGCTGATCGCGCTCGAACTCGTGGCCGCATTTCTCGCAGCGATATTCGTAGGTGGGCATGGGGCTCCGGGTCTCCGGTTCGAGGGTCTATTCAGCGACTCGCCGCCAGGGCTCGCAGCCGCCGCTCGAGGTCGGCCGCATCGCCCAGGATCCGCACACGCTTGCGCCGGCCCCGGGCGCCGGGATCGAGATCGATGCTCTTCGGTCTCGTCTCGAGGGCGTGGGCCAGCGCGCGCACGCAGGCGGCGTTGGCCTCCCCCTCGACCGGAGGCGCGCAGACCCACACGCGAAGCGCGTCGCCGTGCAGGCCTTGGACCTGCTCGCGGCGGGCGCGCGGCGTCACGTGGATCCAGAACGCCACTCCATCCGGGGCGGGCTGTACAGTGAGGCCGGCCCCGGCTGCCGTCAAGCCGGCGTGGCGGCCGGCGCGGCCGTCGCCGGGTCTGTTCGGGCGGGCAGGGGCACGGGGCGCCAGGCCGGGGCTGCGCCCGGGATGGCCTCCGCCGCAGGCTCCGTCTCCGAGGAGAGGCCTTCGAGCAGCGCAGCGTGGGTCTCGAGGGTCGTGCGCACGGCGGCCGTCACGCGGCCGCGCAGCAGCCGGAGCTCCCGTACCTGCTCCTCCAGCCTTGCAGCGCGGCGGTGCGCGGCATCGAGGATCTTCTCGGCGCGCACCTCGGCCTCGGCAATCTTCATCTCGGCCTCACGAATCGACGTTCGCTTCAGATCCTCGGTGAGGGTCTGGACCGTCACCAGCGTCTCGCGCAGCCGGCCCTCCTGTCCGGTGAGCTCGGCCACCCGGGCCTCGAGGCCGCGAACCGTCTCGTGCAGGGCCTCGTTCTCGCGGAACAACGACTCGTAGTCCTCTCCCACCATGCGGACGAAGCCCTCGACCTCGGCGGTGTCGTAGCCTCGCAGTCGGTGGGAGAAGCGGTGGTTCTGGAGGTCGAGCGGTGTGAGGCGCATGCGGGTCTCCTGCCGTTTCGTGACGAGGCAGGGGATCGTCTCATCCCCCCGAATCCTTGAGCCCTTCCTTCGCCGGGCCCCCGCCGAGCTCTCGCGAGCGAGCCGTGGCGGCCGCCACCGCCTCGTAGACCGCGGCTCGCAGACCGCCGGCCTCGAGCCGTTCGAGACCCGCGATCGTCGTCCCTCCAGGGCTCGTCACCTGGTCCTTGAGCTGGGCCGGGTGCCGGCCCGTCTCGAGGGCAAGGCGCGCCGCGCCGAGCACGGTCTGGCACGCGAGGAGGGAGGCCGCCTCCCGCGGCAGCCCCACACGGACGCCTGCGTCGGAGAGGGCCTCGAGAAAGACGAAGACATAGGCCGGCCCGCTTCCCGAGAGGCCCGTCACCGCATCGAGCAGGCCCTCGGCGGGAGCCTCCCAGACGGCGCCCACCGTCTCGAACAGCGCCCTGGCGAGGGTGCGGTCGGCGGCCGAGCAGCTTCCGCCCGCCACGAGGGCCGTCGCACCGGCACGCACGAGGGCAGGCGTATTGGGCATCGCCCGCACCACGCGGGCGCCGGGCGAGAGAGAGGCCGAGAGCTGCGCGAGGGGGACACCCGCCGCGATGGAGACCCAGAGGGGCCGGGCGGCGGCCGCTGCGGATGCCGCCGTGATCCCCGCGAGCACCTCGGTCACGAGGCCGGGCTTGACGGCGATCACGACGACGTCGCTCTCGGCCACGATCTCGGCATTGCTCGCGCTGGTGTGAAGACCGAAGCGCCTGGCCAGGTGCTCGCGCCGGGCCGGCACGGGATCGGCCGCGCGCAGCCGCCCGGCCGCCGCCCCGGCCGCAACGAGGCCCGCGATCAGCGCCTCCGCCATGGCACCGCCGCCGACGAAGCCGACGCGAAGATCCGCGAGCGCGTCCGCCATCACCCCTCCCGCGGCCCGAACAGGGCCGTGCCGACGCGAACCAGCGTAGCCCCTTCCTCGATCGCCACCTCGAAGTCGGCGGACATTCCCATCGAGAGATCACGCAGGGTCTGTCCACCCGGGGCCGCGCGAAGCGCGTCGCGCAGTGCCCGAAGGCGCGCAAAGGCCGGACGTGTGGCCTCGGCATCGTCCGCCGCTTCGGGCACGGTCATGAGGCCGGTGACGCGCAGGTGCGGGAGCGCCGCGCACGCCGCCAGCAGCGCCGCGACGTCCTGCGGTCGGGCGCCGGCCTTCTGCGGCTCCCCGCTGACGTTCACCTGCAACAGGATTTCGAGCGTCCGGCCGGCGGCTGCCGCGCGGCGGTCGAGCTCTTCTGCGAGCGCCGCACGATCGACGGTCTCGATCACGTCGAAGAGCGCGACGGCGTCGCGCGCCTTGTTGCGCTGCAGGTTTCCGATGAGGTGCCAGCGCAGCGCCTGCGGACAGTCGGCGAGCGCGGCGCGCTTCTCGCGCGCCTCCTGCACGTAGTTCTCACCGATGCAGGCCAGACCCGCCCGTGCCGCCTCGGCGATGCGCTCGGCCGGCATGCGCTTCGAGACGCCGACCAACGTAATCTCGCGTGCGTCGCGACCGGCCCGCCGCGCGGCGGCCACGATGCGGGAGCGCACCGCCGCGAGCCGCGTCGCGAAGTCGGCGCTCATGCGCGGGCTCGCGGCTGCGCGAGGCCGGCCGCATGCAGCAGCGCGAGCGTCTCCTCCATCGGGAGCCCGATCACGTTCGTCTCGCTGCCGACGATGCGCTCGATGAAGCGCCGGCCCTCTCCCTGCGCCGCGTAGGCGCCGGCCTTGTCGAGCGGCTCGCCGGTGGCTGCGTAGGCGCGGATCTCGTCGTCGCTGGCAGCGCGCATGCACACCTCGCTCTCGACGGAGAGAGTGCGCGGGGCGCGAGCAGGTCCACTCTCGACCACGGTCACGCCGGTGATGACGCGGTGGCTCCGCCCGACCAGCCGGCGCAGCAGCACGAAGGCATGGGATTCGTCGTCGGGCTTGCCGAGGGCCTCGCCGTCGAGCACCACCACGGTGTCGGCGCCGAGCACCAGTCGGCCGGGCTCGTCTGCGAACGTGCGTGCCACGAACAGCGCCTTCTCGGCGGCGA
>CAYOIG010000396.1:0-3198 GCA_964403915.1 uncultured Myxococcaceae bacterium | reverse complement strand
ATCCTGCGAAGGGCCGCCCCCGGCGCCCGTCGTCCGGTTGTAGCAGGGGAGCATGATGCCGAAGTCGGGCCCCCCGACGAAGCCGTCCTGGTTGAGATCTCCGTCACAGACGTTCCCGATACCGTCGCTGTCGGCGTCGAGCTGATCGTTCGGGCCCGACGCGGGCCCGTTGGCCTGCTCGAGGCAGTTGTCGAGAGGATCGAGGATGCCGTCCGCGTCGCGGTCGGGGTCGATGGGCCCGATCCCGGAGGGCGGAAGCTGGCCCGCAGTGGTGCCGACGTAGGTGTAGATGGTGTTGTTCGCGCCGAGGGTCCACCCCGGCTGGCTCCCCAGGCCGATCTCGCTGCCATCCTCGACTCCGGCGGGATCATTGTCGGAGTCGAGGAGCTCGGTGCAGACGAACGCCTCCTCGGTGGAGACGCTTCCGTTCGAGTCGATGTCGCAGGAAGGCTGCTCGAAAGCCGACACCAGGCTCCAGCCGTACTCGTTCCACGACCCGCCACCGCTCGCCCCGGCGTGACAGAGCTGACAGCCCGCGGTCGTTCCTGCGCCGGAGACGGCGCCGTACCGCGCCTTCCACGCGCCGAGAATGCCGGGGAAGGCACCAGCGGGAGACGCTGCGAGCAGCGATGCACAGACGAGGTAGAGGGCCGTCGAGGCTACAGATCCGAGATGCGAGCGCTTCATGGCCGATGCCTCCGGTCTCGAGGAGCTGCGCGCCACTCTACACGAGGGCGCATACACGCGGGCTCTGTTCTTCCCTGGATTCTCTGATGCCGTGACGACCGCGAGTCAGCGCGGCGCGCGGCGCAGAAAAGCCGCGGCGAGCGCCCCCGCGAGGAGGAGCGAAGCCGTCCCCGGCTCCGGTACCACCCCAAAGGGGAGCGTCGTGCTCGGCGGGTCGATCGCAACGATGCCCGCGAGGCCGATGATGGCATCGGCGCGAGTGTCGAGGAGCCCCGCCGTGATCGACCCGGATCCCTCCCCGACCGCCACGAAGGTCAGCGCGAAGAGGCCGGGCCGCGGGTCGGGGCTCGGATCCGTGGTTCGCCCGTCGATGAACATCGAGAGCGGCGGAAACACCAGTACGCCAGCCCGGGTCGAGGTGGGACCGGTTGGCGCCAGCAGCGGATCGACGACGAACGGCAGGGCCGTGCAGACGCCGGGGGCCGTCTCACTGCAGGCGAGCTGGGCCGCGCCGATCAGGGAGATCTCGGGCCCCGACCAAGCGACATCGACGGTGTAGGCCTGGATCTGGTCGAGATCGTCGAGGCCCACCGTCAGTGTGAATTCGGTCCCCGGCGTGAGGCTCCCGAGATCCACTCCGCTGCCGAGGGTGATGACCGTCGCCGAGGCCGAACCTCCGACGAGCGCTCCCGTCAATACTCCCGCAAGCACAATCCTTCGCAGCTGCAACACCTTACACCTCCAGGCAGGTCGTCGGGCACGGCGCGTGGCTCCTTTCGGAGACCGAGCACGCGTCGCGCAGACCGGGGGGTTCGCCCTCC
This sequence comes from uncultured Myxococcaceae bacterium, assembly GCA_964403915.1. Classification (GTDB taxonomy): domain Bacteria; phylum Myxococcota_A; class UBA9160; order UBA9160; family UBA9160; genus MYXO. The sequence goes on along the minus strand of CAYOIG010000396.1, from coordinate 1,690 downwards.
GTCGTACCCCTTAGGTGGTGCCTGAGGCGACAATGTGTCAATGAGTCTACGGGCGGGCGGCGCGCGTCGAAGGAGCGTCAGAGCGTCCGATTGCTACGGGCTCTCTCAGCGGAGAAGGGATGGTCCGCGCCGACCTTGCGGAGCTCTCGGACGAACGAGATCGGCCGTGTGGCGTAGAACTGGACGCGCTCGGGCTCGTAGGCGGCCTCGTACAACGGGATGCGCGGGTAGAGGGTGCCGTCGAGCGCGCGGTCGCCGCTGAACTTCGCATCACGAACGCCCTCGAACGTGCCGCGGCCGTCGGACGAGAGACGGAGCTCGCCGGCGTAGAGCCAGTCGTAGAACGGCGCCCGGTCGACTGGCGCGCGCATGCTGCCCGGCTTGTCGTTCTGGATCGAGTAGGCGACGAAGTAGCGAACGCCCATCACCTCCGGCTCGAAGTCGCCGTCGATGTCGAAGACATCGAAGAGCTCCGATCGGTTGATGAACACCTCCACCTGTTCGAGGCGCTCCGTCTCCGACGGCAGGATCTGCCGGAGCTCGACGAGGTGCCCCGGATTGACGTGCGTGCAGCCGTGCGAAGCCGGCCCCCGCGAGAGCAGATAGGCGTTGGGCAGGCGCGTTCCCTCCCGGCTCCGCGCGTTGGTCTTGCGCAGCGCGTCGGGCAGGAAGCGTGCGCTGTCGAGCCGAAGGTCCCAGTACGGCGTGTGGAAGGCGTTGTGCATCTTGGGGCCGACGTGCATGTAGGGCAGCCACGGCGAGTAGCTGTAGGTCGGCACTTCGGCGATGTGGTCGCTCGTATTGCTCCGCTGGTGCGTCGTGAGCTGGCGCCGGCCGGGCGTGGGATAGAGCGGGATCTGCCGCCCCCGATACGGCATGAACTCGTTCGCCGTGCCGACCGGATAGAGCGCCGTGAACTCGACGAATTCGAGCGCCTCTCCCCGTGCCGGATAGTGGCCGCGGCCCACCCGATCGAGCAGCCGTACGAAGGCAGGGCGCAGCGCCGCGATGGCCTGCGTCAGGGCCGATGCACCGTGGCCCGCGGCCGCGGCCACGAGCGCTTTCAGCTCTGCCGAGGTCGCGGCATCGAGCCGGGCGGGTTCGACGAAGAGCCGCGTCGGAAGCATCGCGTTCAGCAGCTCGAGCTGGCGCTGTGGGTCGAGGCGCTCGGGGTCGAGGCCGCTCGCGCTCGAGAGCCAGCGACCGATCACCTCGTCGAGCGGCATCCGAATGCGGAAGACGCGGCCCGGGTTGAGTCGCTCCATCAGCGTGAGGTTTCGATCGCGCAGCGCCTGCAGGGGCAGGCCCTTCTCCTCCGCGACGAGCCCCTCGAGGCCGACGCGATGCTGTGTCGCCCGCATCGCATCGAAGGCGGCGTTCTGCGTGATCCGGAGCTCTCCGGCGTCGATCAGCGAGCGGACCGTGCGGTCGCGGGCCAGCAGATCGCGCGCGTAGGCCTCGAGCACGTCGTCCGAGAGGACGGCCGTCGCGCGAAGCTGGTTGCCCCGGCCGACGTGGAGGTGGATCCGCTCGGGATCGGTCATGCGCGGCGCGTAGCCGGCGTAGAACGTCGGCTCGTAGCGCTCGTAGAAGAGGCCGAATGCGGGAGCCGCCGGGCCGGCCGCATCGACCGAGGGAAGGGCCTGCGACGGCTCGGGCTCCGCGTCGCCGCCATCCGCGAGGGCCAGGG
>CAYOIG010000395.1:0-11214 GCA_964403915.1 uncultured Myxococcaceae bacterium | reverse complement strand
GAGATTTCGGATCGCGTCGATCGCCGTGCTCCCGACGACGTGCACGTGCCGCGGATCCTCCCCCATCTGGATCAGGCGGGCCGCTGCCGGCTCGTTCGTCGGGAAATGGAGGTGCGCGAGCTTGCTGAGGGCATGGCGGATCGCGTCGTCGAAGGCACCCTCGGTGATGTCGCCCCCGGCGAGGTGGGCGATCGGGATGCGAGCGATCGTCGCCGCGGTGGCGGCGGCGAGAATCTCGTAGCGATCGCCCAGCAGGACGAGCAGATCCGGGCGAAGGTCGGCGAGCGCGCGTGCTATGCCCGCGAGGGCGCGGCCGGCAGCCTCGCTCACGGACACCGGATCGTCCCCTGTGAGTGCCATGTCGACGCGGGTGAGCGGCGAGAAGCCATCCGCCTCGATCTCGGCGAAGGTGCTGCCGTGGGCCTCGGAGAGGTGTGCCCCCGTGACCAGCACCTGCAGCTCGAAGGCGGGGTCGTCGCGCAGACGCAGCATGACCCAGCGCAGCAGGCCGTACTCTGCGCGGCTTCCCGTGAGGACGCAGACTTTTCGGGTGACGGGTGTGACGCGCTGCATGGCCCGGGATGGGAGGTTAGAGGTGAGCGCTGCTCGGCAGGTTGATCACGCGCGCAAAGAGGGACTCTGCCGTGGCGAGATCCATTGCAGGGCAGCCCTGGTACATCGGCAGCCGCGGCATCGGCGTCCAGGCGGGACGCACCTGGATCCGCTCTTCGTGGAGCGCCGCGATGATGCGATCGCGGGCTTCCGCATGCTCTGGATCGAGAATGATTGCGTTGAGCCAGTGGCTGCTCGTGACGCCGGGCGCCTCGGTGAAGAACCGTACGCCCGCGACTCGAGAGAACGCGCCGGCATACCGGGCGGCGAGCGCGCGCTTCGCCTCGAGGAAGACGGGAAGCTGCTCGAGCTGGGCGCAGCCGAGCGCCGCATTGAGGTTGGGCATCCGGTAGTTGTAGCCGACCTGGTCGTGGCGGAACTCCCACGGGTGCAGCAGCTTCGCGGTGGTCGTCGCGTGCCGGGTCGCGCGAGCGATCTCGGCGTCGCCGGTGAGCACGGCCCCACCGCCGCCCGTGGTGATGACCTTGTTGCCATTGAAGCTCACGACCCCGAGCAGCCCCAGTGTTCCGGTGTGTCGTCCGGCATAACGCGCTCCGAGCGACTCTGCGGCGTCCTCGACCACCGGAATGCCGTAGCCACGGCAGGTCTCGAGCAGTGGATCCATATCGACGGGATGACCGAAGGTGTGCATCGGTACGACGGCCGCGATGCGGCGCCCGGTCTCGCGGTTGATGCAGGTTCCGCCGCGGATCTCCGTGGTCTGCGCGAGATGGGCGGCGAGCTTGCCGGGATCGATGCCGAGGGTCCGTTCGTCGCTGTCCGCGAAATGAGGCACGGCGGCGCAGTAGCGGACGGCGTTCGCCGTCGCGACGAACGTGAGGGCTGGAACGATGACCTCGTCATCCGGGCGGACACCTGCCATGAGGAGAGCGATGTGGAGCGCGGCGGTTCCGTTTACGGTGAGAACCGCGTGACGCGCCCCGGTGTAGCGGGCGATCTCTTCTTCGAATCGATCCACGAAGGCGCCCGCAGAAGAGACCCATCCCGTGCGGATGCACTCGGTCACGTACTCGATCTCGCGGCCGCCGAATCGGGGCTCGTGAAGAGCAATGGGGCGAGACGCGCCCGCGAGCACCTCGTGAACGGCCGAGAGGATCGGTGCGATGTCGAGGGAGCCGCGCAGGGTGTCCATCAGATGGCGTACGCGTCGGGCCGATAGAGGCGGAGGTTGGCCGGCTCGGTGAACCAGGCGATGGTCTCGAGGAGTGCGTCGCGGAGGCCGTCCGGGCCTGCATAGCGTGGGCTCCAGCCGGTGAGGGCGCGCGCGTGCGAGGTGCTCGCCTGCAGGCGCTCGACTTCGCTTCCGTCGGGCCGCAGGCGCTGTGCATCGGATTCGATCTCGAGCGGCAGCTTCATGAGTTCGGCGATCAGATGGGCCGTGTCTCCCACCGAGATGTCGAAGCCGGTGCCGAGGTTGATCACCTCTCCGACGGTGCGGTCGGACTCGGCGACGGCGATGAAGCCGGCCGCGGTATCGCTGACGAAAGAGAAGTCGCGCGTTGGATGGAGCGCCCCCAGACGGATCGCCTTCTTGCCGGCTGCGAGCTGCGTGATGATGGTGGGGATGACGGCGCGACACGACTGGCGGGGGCCGAAGGTATTGAAGGGACGGCAGACGGCCACGGGCGTTCCGAAAGAGTGATGGAACGACAACGCCATCTGGTCGGCGGCGATCTTCGAGGCGGAGTAGGGCGACTGCGGCTGGAGAGGATGCGCCTCCGTGATCGGTACGAAGCGCGCGGTGCCGTAGACCTCGCTGGTCGAGGTGTGGATCAGCTTCTCGACGCCCAGCTCGCGCGCCGCTTGCGCGATGTTGAGCGTGCCCCGGATGTTGGTGTCCACGTAGCTGTCGGGCGAATGGTAGGAGTAGGGGATCCCGATGAGCGCAGCCAGATGGAACACGACGCTGCATTCCGCCATGGCCGTGCGCATGCCATGAGGGTCGCGGACGTCGCCTGCGAAGACCTCCAGCTGATCCAGCGTCTGCTCGGGAAGATGGTCGACCCATCCCCGGCTGTTGAACGAGTTGTAGAGCACGAGCGCTCGCACGTGACAGCCCCGGCGGACGAGCGCCTCGGTGAGGTGCGATCCGATGAAGCCATCCGCTCCGGTGACGAGAACCTTCCTGCCTTGCAGCTCCACGCTGGCGCTCCACTGTCCGGTCGAGGGGGGTGCAGGCTAATCGAGCCGACCGCTGTCGGCGTCGTCCTTGGCCTGCTCGTAGTCGCCGGGCTGACCGATGTCGAGCCAGTACTCGTGGATCGGGAAGCTCACGACGGCATGGCCGGCCTCGATCAGGCTGCAGATGAGGTCGGTCATGTTGAACTTCGCGTCGGAAGCGATGTGCTTGGGAACGTATCGGAAGGCCATGGGATCGAGCAGATAGATGCCCGCGTTCACGAAGGAGCTGTAGGTGGGCTTTTCGACCAGGCTTCGCACGTTCACGCCATCGCACTCGATGACGCCGTAGGGGACGCTGAAGTCGTACTTCCGCACGCCCACCGTCATCACCGCATCGTGTTCGCGGTGGAACTCGTGCATGGCGCGAAAATCGACGTTGGTCAGGATGTCGCCGTTCATCACCAGCAGCGGTGCGCTGGGGACCGGGATGCGCGTGAGGGCCCCTGCAGTTCCGAGAGGGCGATCCTCGCAGACGTATTCGAGATCGACCCCGAAGTCGCTGCCGTCCTTGAAATGCTCCAGCACCTTCTCGGCCCTGAAGAAGGTCGAGACGCTGACCCGACGCACGCCGGCTTCGCGCAGGCGCGCGACGGTGCGCTCGAGCAGAGGGCGGCCTCCGACCGGGAGCATCGGCTTGGGCGTGTCGTCCGTGAGCGGACGAAGACGCGTTCCGAGCCCCCCGGCCATGATCACGGCCTGGAGGGGCTGGGACCGCTCGGGGATGAGGTCGTTGAGGGTGACGAGATCGGTGACGCGACCCTCGGCGTCGATCAGCGGGAGGTGCTGGATGGTGCGGCGGCGCATGAGGCGCAGCAGCGCCGATCGCGTGCTGCCGGCGGGGGCGCTCACCGGCTCGGGATAGACGGGGTTCTGCTTCTGGCGCAGGAACTCGCCCGCGCTGACGTCGAGGCCCCGGCCGCCAAGCAGAGCCCGGCGGATGTCTCCGTCGGTGATGGTGCCGAGCAGCCTGCGCTGCTCGTCGATCACGAGAACGATCCCGACGCCGCCCGTGTCGAGCGTCCGGATTGCATCTCGGATCGGCACGCCAGGGCGGATGCAGGTCTGCTCGACTCGGGACGCCGTCACCGCCGGTCCCTCCTCGGGGTGAGGGGAATGAGATTCGCGTCGGGGCCATTGCCGCCGTCACTGGCCGCCCCAGAGTCTCCCCCCGGGGCCTCCGCCATCCAGGCGGCCAAGCCGGCCCGATTCTCCCGCCTTGCTCTGACTCCGTCAAACGTCCCGTTCGCAGCTCCGCGGTGCGGAGGCGGTCGCTAGCGGGCGAGGAAGCTGCGGATGATGCGAAGCCCAGTCTCCCCGCTCTTCTCGGGATGGAACTGGGCCCCGTAGAGAGCACCGCGCTGGACCATGGCCGAGATCACGTGTCCGTCATAGTGGCAGTCGGCGAGCCGATCCTCGTCGCGGCCTGGCACGGCCGTGTAGGAGTGGACGAAGTACATGAAGCTCCCGATGGGTACGTCCTCGAGGACGCTTCCGTGCCAGTCCGAGCGTGCCGGCGGAAGCAGCAGCGCATTCCAGCCGATGTGCGGGATCCTGTGCGGCCTTCCGTCTACGCCCCGTGGGGGGATCGCGACCACCTTCCCCGGGATCAGCCCGAGCCCCGCGTGGACACCGAACTCCTCGCTGCCGTCGAACATCATCTGCATGCCGAGGCAGATTCCGAGGAACGGCCGTTCGCAAGCGGCGAACGCTCGAACGGGCTCGACGAGGCCGAGGTCCGACAGGCCCTTCATGCCGTCGGCGAACGCACCGACGCCGGGGAGCACCAGCCGATCCGCTGCGGTCACCTCTGCCGCCGTCCGGACGAAATCGACCTCGGCCCCGAAGTGCTCGAAGGCTCGTCGGACGCTGAGCAGGTTGCCGATGCCGTAGTCGACGATGCTGACGCGCTTCACGTTCGGTTTCGTTCCCACCGGTGCTGGAGGAGGAGCCTAGTGTCCTACGCGGATGCCGCAGCTCGCGGCCTCGCGGCGGATCTCCGCGAGATCGAGCACGCCGTAGTGGAGGACGTGCGCCATCGCGACCGCGTCCGCACCGCCCACCTCTACCACGCGGACCAGGTCCGCAACCGACCCCATCCCGCCCCCCGCGATTACGGGAATCGACACGGTCTCGGACACCTGTCGCACGAGCTCCACGTCGAAGCCCCTGGCGGTGCCCTCCTGGTCCACGGACATGACGAGGATCTCACCTGCGCCCAGCGCGCAGGCCTGCCGCGCCCACTCGACCACGTCCTTGCCCGTGTGTTCGCGCCCGTTGTCCACGTAGGCCTCCCAGGAGCCGGGCCCCGAGCGCTTGGCCTGGATCGACAGCACGAGGCACTGCGAGCCGAAGGTCTGCGCCACCTCGCGAATCAGCTCGGGCCGGCGGATGGCGGCGGTGTTGATCGCGACCTTGTCCGCTCCCGCGCGCAGCGCCTTCCGAACGTCGTCGATGCTCCGGATTCCGCCGCCGACCGTGATCGGGATGAAGACGTCCGCCGTCGCCCGCTCGACGATGTCGAGCAGGCTGTTGCGTTCGTAGAGGCTGGCGACGATGTCGATGTAGAGGATCTCATCGACACCCGCCTCGTAGTACCGCCTCGCGAACTCGTTGGGGTCGCCCAGCTTGCGAAGCCCCTCGAGCTGGATGCCCTTCACGAGATTGGGCCCCTTGACGTCGAGCCGTGCGATCAGGCGTACGCTCTTCATCCCCGGTGGCTCAAACCCCGGCCGGCGTGTGCTCGAAGACGGTGTGTCGCAGTCGCCACGCGCCGCCTTCGTACTTCCAGAGGTGAGGTGAACGGAAGGCGTCGGCGAGGTGCATGAAGTAGTCGCGGTCCATGATCGGCTGTTCGAACATTCGCGATGCCACCGGGTACTCCTTCTCGGGCACGCTCAGATACCGGAAGATCTCCTCCGAGAAGCGTTCGGGGAACTCGCCATCGAACTTCTTGACGAGCGCCACGCCCTCGTCGCGCGTGATCTCCTCGTTCCGGATCTCCTGCGCGGCGTCATAGGTGGCGCGCCCGATGCCGAACTTGATCCACGTGGTGTAGTAGTGGAAGTCGTCGATCTTGTCGTCGATGCTGTTGTACTTGCTGTACGTCCCGGGCGTGCGCTCGGGAGATGCCTGGAAGCCGCCGTTCTCCACGGCGTAGTAGTAGGCGCCCTGCGGATGCCACTTGAGGTAGTACCCGAGGTAGTGCACCTCGATGCCACCGTCCTTGAGGTGCCCGGGGTCTGCCGGTAGATACGGATGGACGTCGACCTCTTCGAGCCCGAAGTGGTCGTAGAGATCCCGCAGCGGCACGCCACCGATGAAGACCTTCGATTTGTCTGCCTGCGAGAAGTAGGCGTAGTCGCGATGCGCGACGGAGCTGTCCTGGATCGGGTTGCCGTACTCCGATTCGTTCTCACCATAGAAGACCAGCTTGATGCCGAAGTGGAGGGCCATCTTCGGACCGAGCGCCTTCTGGCCGATGATGAAAGGCTGGAAGGGGTGAAACAGGTTCTCGACCGCGAGGCGCGTCAGCAGGCGGTGCATGCGGCCATTGGGCGTCATGAGGTAGTTGTCGAAGCCTGCATGGATCCAGGCCTGGAAGTTCTGCCAGCCCCACGGTGTATGGAGGTGCGGGGCCCAGGTGATGGTCAGCGGGTGCATCCCGTACTTGTGCTTGAGGATGTGGGACTGGTAGAAGCTGTCCTTTCCGCCGGAGCCCGGCACCAGGCAGTCATAGGAGCCGTCCTTGCTGCGATGCCGATCGCACAGCTCCATGAGCTGCCGCTCCCGGTCCTTCCAGTCGACCTCCTGCTTCTTTCGCTCCGCGAGCGTGCAGGCATCGCAGACGCCGTCCTCGTTGAAATGGATCGTCGTCTTCCGGCTCTGGATGGTGTGCGCCAGCTCGAGGGCCGAGTTGGGCCGCTGGTTCGAGATGACGCACCGCCTGCAGAACGCCACGTTCCGGGGTAGGCCGTAGAGCGCCGTGAGCTCCGGCTCGGGGACCTCGAAGAGCTCGTACGAAGGCTTGCGCTGGGCGGAGTAGCGTTCCATTGCGTCACTTCCAGGTTGGCCGCGATGCTACCGGGGCGAAGCGGGCGTCACGGTGGGGCGCAGCCATTTTGATGGCGGCACAGAGTAGGGGGGGCGAGCCGGCACTGTCAAAGCGCCGGGAGCGGCCGCTCATTCCCTGCGTCGGGTGCCGCCTGCGACCATCTCCTCCTCGATGAGGTCGGCGATGCGCCGGGTGGCGCCTCCGTCCACGCAGAGGGCGAGGCTCGCGCGGGCGGCTTCCGCGTCCCAGGCCTCGCTTCTGTGATGCGCCAGCCGTTCGAGCAGCTTCGCGAAGGCGTCGTCGTCCGAAACGAGCAGCCCGAGGCGCCGCATCTCCTCCACGACCATGTTCTCGGTGTTGGCGCACAGGGCCGGCGGAACGTACGCGATGGCGGGACGGCCGTTCGCGATGGCGGCGCAGAGCGCAGCGCTGTGCACGGAGATCACGACGTCGCTGCACGAGATCGCGCCCGCCAGATCGTCGGAGACGTCGACCCTGCCGAGGTCGCCGTACTCGGCTGCGCGCTCCGTGGGATGAAACTTGAAAAGGACGCGGGCACTCGGCGACGTGCGGCGGATGATGCGGACGAGGTTTCTGAAGAACCCCTGCTTCCAGCCATGGGGAGCAAAGCCGCCCACGTCGAAGGGCTGGGTGAGGAGAAGGTAGTCGTGCGAAACCGGACGCAGTGCGATGGCCGGCACGAAATCGGGGATGCCGGTCGCCACGATCCGCCGAGCCCGGGCGCCTCGCGCGCGATAGGCCTGACCGACGCGCTCGGTCGCGACGCAGAAGAGATCGACGTCACCGAATCCGTAGCCGCGGACCTCCCGCGACCGGCCGAGAAGCGTCGGTGCGACGAGGGCGAACAGGGAGGAGAGGTCGCGGTGGGCGAGCTGCGTCCGCAGGCGGAACCAGACGCGGGCCGGCTGGCGGAGCAGGGCGGTGGCCGGCTTTCGCACACGCAGCAGGGGGACGAGCTCGTTCGCGGCCTCCTGGACCAGCACGGTGCGAACCGCACTCCGCCGCGCCGCCTCGAGAAGGCGCGCGGCGAAGTAGAGGCTATCGGCGCCCAGAACGACCGCTGCAGGGTCCGTCGTCCGCAGCAGGCGGCGCGCGTTGAGCGGGGCGCCGCAGCCGATCACCGCAGGATCCCAGCCCGCGGCGCGGGCGAGCGTCCGGACGGCACCGGACTCAGGCCCGCCGAGCACGAGCACGCGCAGCGGGACGCCGCGCGCTGCGAGCTCCGCAGCGACTGGCAGCAGGGATCGCGTGTCCGCCGCGGAAGCGAGAACGATCACGGCGCCGGGACGCGTCAGAGCAGGTGCTCCCACGTGAGCGGATCGTCTGCAGCGAGCGGCTTGCGGAGAACTCGGCCCGCCACCACCGGAAGCAGCGACGGGGAGAGGCCGGTGCCCGGACGCTTGGCGGCGAGATCGTCTGCGCCGATCCGCGCGCCGGCCGGCAGATCGCGCGCTGCGACGAGAGACTTGCGGGCGATCCTTCGTGTGTTCTCCTCGCACGGTGCGGGCGCCTTGATCCCGGTCCCGAGTGCGCTCTCGAGACGGCGGATCTGCTCGATCATCTCCCGGAGCTCTCCGGGCTCGAGAGAGGCGGCGTGATCCGGGCCGGGAAGTGCGCGCGACAGGGTGAAGTGCTTCTCGATGACGCGCGCGCCGAGGGCGACTGCGCCGAGAGCGACCTCCCATCCCGCGCAGTGGTCGGACATGCCGACCGGGCCGCCCACCGCCAGGCGGAGGGTCTCGATCGCGCGAAGGTTCGCCTGGTCGTGCGGCGCCGGGTAGCTGCTCACGCAGTGGAGCCACACCACCGGTGGTGCGCCATGGCGGGCGATCACCTCGGCGGCCTCCTCGACCTCGTCGAGGGTCGCCATGCCGGTGCTGAGCAGGAGGGGGCGTCCGGCGCGGGCGAGATCGGCGAGCAGCGGGTGATTCGTGAGCTCGCCCGAGCCGAGCTTGAAGGCGCCGACTCCGAGCCTCTCGAGGAGCCGCGCGCTGGGGGCATCGAAGGGCGACGAGAGGAAGACGAGGCCGAGCTTCTCGGCGCGTGTCTTCAGCGCACGAAAGACCGGCTCGGGCAGTGCGAGCCGCTCGAGCATCTCGCGCTGGCTCTCTGCGCTGCCGGTGTTGGCAATCTGGTAATCGGCCTTGACGGCGTCTCGTGTGACGAGCTCGGACGGCTCGAAGGTCTGGAACTTGACGGCGTCGGCGCCGGCGCGGGCGGCTGCGTCAATCAGCTCGCCTGCCAGCTCCGGACTGCCGTTGTGGTTCACGCCGGCCTCGGCGATCACGAAGACCGGCGCACCGGAGCCGATCTCCCGCCCCTCGATCCGAACCGCGCGCTCGCCGGTGATCGCGCGCAGCCGGCAGCGCGCGATCTCGAGGTCGATGGCGTGGTCGATGTCGGACGCACGCTCCTGCGGAACCACGATCGTGTGCGTGAGGCCGGCCATGTAGAGCGTGCGATGCTGCCGCAGGAAGGTCGTGCCGCTCAGCCAGAAGCCAGCGGGCAGATGGGCAGGCCGGAGCTGCTGCCGCGCATCCGTGCTCGCCTGCGGCAGGACCGGCTCCGTCTTTCCGTCCGGGGTTCGGTAGAAGCTCCACTGGACCGGATGATCGACCGGCACGGCGCCCATGACCGAATCACATCCGCGGGTGAACGCCTGCCAGGCAGCTTCGAGATCGGCGAGCGCCAGCAGCGGAGAGGTTGGCTGCAGCAGCAGCACGGCGTCGCACGGCGGGCCCTCTGCGTCGGCGCAGCGGAGCTCGTACTCGACGACGTCCCAGGAGGGCGTGTCGTCGCGTGCGAGCGCGGGGGGGCGCAGCCTGCGCGGGCGGTCTTCGGGCGGCCAGGCGCCGGCGATCTCGGGCGCGTCGGTCGAGAGCGCGAGCTCCAGCTCGGGGTGCAGGGCACGCATCCGCGACAGGAGCCGGTGTGTCCAGGCGACGAGCGGTCTTCCGGCGAGGAGCGCCACGTTCTTTCCGGGGAAGCCCTTCGACCCCCCGCGGGCCGTCACGAGCCCGAGCACACGCATGGAGGCGGCTCTTCCGGATCGAGACGGCCGGGCATCGGACGGCTCAGGCGAAGATCGCGGCGATGAGCCGCATGGTTTCCATCGCGTCACCGAGCGTCGCCGCTCCGGAAGGCAGACCGCGCGCTGCCGCCACCGCCTGCTCGGCCTGTAGACGGAACCCGGGCTTGAACTCGCGGTCCCATGCATCGGACTCGACCGCGTGGAGCTGCCGCTCACCGGCGACCTGGAAGCTGGCCTGCTCGAGCGGGCGCATCTCCCAGCGTTTTGCCGCCGTCGTGACGCTCGCCGTCCAGGGGCCGGGCCCCGCCCAGACGCCCTGATAGACGCCGCAGTCGCCGCTGTCGAACTCGATCGTCGCGACCACGGCGACGGCTGCGCCGCCGTTCCACGGCAGTGCGGGCCGGACTGCCGTGATCGTTCCGCGTCCGAGCAGACGCAGATAGTCAATGACGTGGATCGAGTTCGCGTACATCCAGCGTTTCACGACGGGCTCGGGATGTCCGATTGCGCGGGCCGCAGCCAGACTCTGCTGGTCATGGACCTGGATGAATCGCGGTCCGGGCTGCCGGGCCAGATCCGCGAGAACGGCCCGGGTGCTCGAGAGGAAGCGCCGGTTGAGTCCAACGAGCACCTTGCGCCCATGAGCCAACGCTGCGGCCTCGATGTCCTGGGCTTCGGTGAGGTCGCATCCGAGGGGCTTCTCGGCGAGGATCGTCCACGGGAAGGCGAAGCAGGCGAGAGCGACGGCGCGCGCTTCGAGCTCGGGGACGGCCACCACGACGAGATCCGCTCGAGACCGTTCGTACAGCTCGGAGATCGAGTCGCAGACGAGCGGAATCCCGAGCTCCCCGGCGAGCGCCTCGGCCTTGGTGCGGGTCCGGCCATGAAGCCCGACCAGCTCGACCCCGGGAACGTCGCGAAAGGCTCGCGCGTGCTCGCGTGCCATCGCCCCGGCGCCAACGAAGGCCACCCTGCACGATTCGGTCCTGGCGCCGGCTTCGATCGTGCGTCTCACGCGGTCGTTCCCTCTCCCCTCACCGCGGTGCGCGCGAGTGGCCAAGACATGCAGCCAGCACTTCGATCTCTTCGATCCGGCCATCGATCCGGAGGCCGGGGCCTGGTGGTGCTCGGCGCCCTCTCTATTCTCAGGGTGGATGCGCGGAGCCGCAAGGCTCGGCGCGAGAGTTCCGACGGAGCTGCCAACTCGCGCCAGGAGAGACGGATCTTCCCGCGAGCGATGCTCGTCTCGGTGGGTGCCATTCCTGCGCCGATGGCCGGACCCTTCCTCGGCCGAGAA
>CAYOIG010000394.1:0-6188 GCA_964403915.1 uncultured Myxococcaceae bacterium | reverse complement strand
GCGGCGCTACGCAGCCCCCTGGACGGCTGCGCCCGCACCCCGCATGCGCGAGTACGTGCAGTGTCTGCGGGCCATGTGGCGGACGTTCCAGGACGGCAAGAGCCCCACCCATTTCAAGGGCGAGCACTACCAGTTCACGCTCATGTCCCCGTTCTTCAACCCGGGACCGATCGAGCATCCGCACGTTCCGATCGATCTCGCCGTCGTGAACCGCATCATGGCGCGCACCGCCGGGGAGCTCTGCGATGGCCTCCGGCTGCACCCGATCTCGACCTTCCGGCACACCCGCGAGGTGATCCTCCCGGCGGTCGCGGAGGGCGCCCGCCGCGCGGGCCGCGCGCCGTCGGAGGTCAGGCTCATCGCCGCACCCTTTCTCGCCACCGGCGAGAACGAGGCGGCCGTCGAGGCTGCCAGGGACGCCGTTCGGCAGCGGATCGCCTTCTACGCCTCGACGCCGGCCTACCACCCGGTGCTCGCCTTCCACGGCTGGATGGACGTCGCTGAGAAGCTCCATCGTCTCTCGCGCGAGGGGAAGTGGCCCGAGATGGCTGGCGTCGTGGGCGACGATCTGCTCGCGGAGTGGGCGGTGATCGCCACCTGGGACGGCCTCGCCGATGCGGTGACGGAGCGCTGTCGCGGCATCGCCGATACCGTTCTGCTCGACCTGCCGCCCGCGCTGCGACGCGACGAAGCGCGCGTGCGCGAGATCGTGCGGGCGCTCCAGGGGCATTGATCGCGCATGAAGCCCGCCGCCTTCGATTACGCAGCACCCCGCACCGTCGCCGAGGCGAGCGCCTTGCTCCGCGCTCGAGGGGACGAGGCCAAGGTGCTCGCGGGCGGGCAGAGCCTGATGCCGCTGCTCGCCATGCGCCTCGCACGCCCCTCGCTGCTCGTCGATCTCGGCAGTGTCGACGGCCTCGACTACGTTCGCGAGGAGACGTCGGGCGTCTCGATCGGCGCCATGACCACCAAGGCGACGGTCGAGCGCTCGGCCGTCGTGCGCGCTCGCCAGCCGCTCTTCCACGCAGCGACCTGCCTCATCGGCCACCCACAGATCCGCAGCCGCGGCACCGTCGGCGGCTCGATGGCCCACGCCGATCCGGCGGCGGAATATCCCGCCGCGGCGCTCGCACTCGGTGCCACGCTACGGGTCGCCGGCGAGAGCGGCGAGCGCACCCTCGCGGCAGAGGATTTCTTCGTCTCGACCCTCACCACGGCCCTCGAGCCCGGCGAGATTTTGATCGAAGTGCGCCTGCCCGCGCTCGCGCCGCGAACCGGATGGTCGATCCTCGAGATCTCGCGGCGCCACGGCGATTTCGCCATGGCCGGCGCCGTCACCACCGTCGCTCTCGACGCAGGCCGCATCGCCTCCGCCCGGATCGTGCTCTTCGGTGTCGCGCCGGTTGCCCTGCGCGCGAGCGACGCCGAGCAGTGCCTTGCGGGAGAGCAGCCCGGGGACGCGCTCTACGCGACCGCAGCCGCTCGCTCTCGCGCCGCGGTGGAGGAGCCCCTGTCCGACCTGCACGCGTCCGCCGACTACCGTCGCCATCTCGCAGGCGTGCTGGTGCAGCGCTCGCTGAGAGAAGCCGTTGCCCGGGCAGGAGGAGCCGCTTGACGCCGCCGATGGACGACACGAAGACTCCCACGCCGCGGCGGATCCGCGTGACGGTGAACGGCACCCTTGCCGAGGCCACGGTGGAGCCGAGGACCACGCTCGCCGACTTCCTGCGCGGAACTCTCGGTCTCGGCGGAACCCACATCGGCTGCGAGCACGGAGTCTGCGGGGCCTGCACCGTCCTGCTCGAGGGCCGGGCCGTGCGCGCGTGTCTCATGCTCGCCGTACAGGCGGACGGGCGCAGTCTCACGACGATCGAAGGCCTCTCGCGCGACGCCGCACTGCATCCGATCCAGCAGGCCTTCGTCGACGCGCGCGGTCTGCAATGCGGCTTCTGCACGCCGGGCTTCGTACTCTCGGTCGCCGACCTGCTCGAGGCCCATCCCGATCCGACCGAAGACCAGATCCTCGACTATCTCGGCGGCAACCTCTGCCGCTGTACGGGCTACGACGCGATCCACCGCTCGGTGAAGCTCGCCGCGCAGCGGCTCCGCGAGGCGAAGGCGCAGGGCGAGGGGCGGGGGGTCTGATGCCGGGGGAGATCCCGAAGACGCTCGCCGGCCTCCCCACCACCGAGGTGCGCTTCGTCGGCAAGTCCACGGTGCGCGTGGAAGACCCTCTCCTCGTCTCGGGCCGTGCCGAGTTCATCGACAACGTCTCGCTTCCGGGAATGCTCCACTGCGCGATCCTACGTAGCCCGCTCCCGCATGCGCGCATCACGCGCATCGACACCAGCCGCGCGCAGGCCCTGCCCGGCGTCTTCGCCGTGATCACGGGCGAGGAGGCCCGGCGCTCGACCGGGCCCGTTGCGACGATCCCGGATGGCTGGGGCGTCCACTGCCTTGCGGCCGACAAGGTTCGCTTCGTCGGCGAGCCGGTCGCTGCCGTCGCCGCCACGAGCCGCGCCGTCGCCGAGGATGCGCTCGAGCAAATCGACGTCGACTACGAGCCGCTGACGCCGGTGGTCGACGCCTTCGAGGCGATGAAGCCCGGAGCCCCGCTCCTGCTGGAGGAGAAGGCGACCAACGTCGTCCTCGCGAGGAAGTTCCAGTGGGGCGACGTCGATGCGGCCTTCCGCGACGCCGACCACGTCGTCTCCGAGAAGTTCCGCTGGAACCGCCTCGGCGCAAATCCGATGGAAACCTTCGGCGTCATCTCTCAATGGGATCCCGTCGATGCCAGCCTCACCTGCCGTGGTAGCTACCAGACGCAGGGGTACATGGCCCTCGCCGTGGCAGGCGTGCTGCAGATGTCGGCCCACACGGTCCGCGTGATCAGCCAGCCGCATGGCGGAAGCTTCGGCGGCAAGGGCGGTACGCGCGGCACCTGCATCACGGCCCTGCTCTCGCGCAAGGCCGGCGGGCGTCCCGTCAAATGGATCGAAGACCGGATGGAGTATCTGGTCGGCGGCGCCGGGCAGGCCTGGGATCGCCACTACGAGGCGTCTCTCGCGGTGACGGCGGACGGCAGGCTGACGGGCCTGCGCGTGAGGCTGGTCGACGACCTCGGCGGCACGCCCGAGGGAGCCGGCGCCATCAGCGCAGCGAAGCCGCTCACGTCCTTCACGGGCTGCTACACGATCGGCGCTGCGGAATACGATCTCACCCTCGTGCTCACCAACAAGCTCCCCACCGGCCCGTATCGCGGCATGGGCCCGCCGCCTCACAACTGGGTGCTGGAGCAGCTGGTCGATCTCGCCGCGCGCGAGGTCGGCATGGATCCCGCGGAGATCCGGCGCAAGAACTTCATTCCCAAGGATCGCTTTCCCTACGAGATCGTGACCGGCAACGAGTACGACTCGGGAGACTACGAGGCAGCGCTCGATCGCGTGCTCGAGATGGGCGACTACCAGCGTCTGCGCATCGAGCAGGAGAAGGCGCGCGCCGACGGCAGACTCGTCGGGCTCGGGCTCGTCAGCACGATCGAGCCCGGGGTCTTCGACTGGAACGCCTATGCCATCGTCGGAGTTCCGATGACGGGTGTGCCCGAGGGAGCCACCGTCTCGATCGACCTCTTTGGCAAGATCATCGCGAAGGTCGGCTTCTCGCTCGAGGGCCAGGGCCAGTACACGATCGCGGCACAGGTGCTGGCAGACTACTTCGGCGTCGAGATGAGCGACGTGCGTGTCGTACCGCAGGATTCACTCGCCGCGCCGCCGCACTTCGGTCCGGGCGGGTCGCGGCTCGGCGTGGCCCTCACCGGCGCCCTGCTCGGCGCCGCCGGGCGCGTGAAGGACAAGCTCGTTCGCGCGGCCGCGCACCTGATGCAGGCCGACCCGGCCGCCGTCGAGCTGATGGACGGCAAGCTGCGCATCCCGGGGGTGCCCGGCGCCGAGATGCCCGTGGCGCAGGTCGCGGCGGTGATGCTGACGCGCAGCGACCTGCTGCCGCCGGACCTCGAGCCGAGCCCCGAGGCCACCTATGTCTGGACGGCGCCCGGGCGCACGCCCGCGGACGAGAACGGCCGTGCAAAGAGCTATCTCACCGCCGCGAACGCCTGTCATCTCGTGCGCGTGGAGATCGATCCGGAGACGGCGCAGGTGACGATCGATGGCTACTGGATCGCAGACGACTGCGGCGTCCGGCTCAACCCTGCGAACGTCGAGGGCATGATCCGCGGGGGCGTGGCGCAGGGAATCGGCGCCGCACTGCTCGAGGAATACGTCTACGACGGCGAGGGGCAGGCGCTCACGTCGACCTTCATGGACTACCTGCTTCCGACCATCTTCGACGTTCCGGCGCTGGAGATGTCGGCGCTCGTGACGCCCTCCCCGTTTACACCCCTCGGCGCAAAAGGCGTCGGCGAAGGGGCGATCCACACCACGCCCGCAGCGATTCTGTGCGCGATCAACGATGCGCTCGCTCCGCTCGGCGTGCGTGCGACCGAGACCCCCGCCAGTCCGCAGCGGCTGTGGATGCTGCTCCGGCAGGCGAGGACCAAACCCCAGGAGACACGCTGATGGCCACTCCCGATCCGTTCGTCGCGATGACCGAGTGCCACTTCATGAACGAGCAGTCGATGGCGGAGATGTCCTACTACCCCCAGTTCCAGCGCTGGTGGGGAAGCGTCGACGGCATCATGCGCGTCTGGGCCGGTCGCAGCCTCGCAGGCGGCGGCGACATGCCGCACCCGCGCGCGCATGCGCTGATCGAATGGATGGACCGCGCTGGCGTCGACGTCTGCTTCGCCCTGCGCGAGTCGATGATGGACGTCGCCGGACACTCCACCTGCATGTCGACCAACGGCTTCATCCTGAGCGAGATCGCACCCTACCCCGACCGCATGTACCTCGAGGCCAACTGCGGCCCGGTGATCCGGCGCGGCATCAAGAACGCCATCTGGGAGCTCGAGCATCTGGTGAAGAGCGGTCAGGCAAAGCTGTGCAAGGTCTACCAGCCCGAGGACGACGGCCCGCTGAACGATCCGCGCATGTGGCCCTTCTACGAGAAGGCGCAGGAGCTCGGGATCCCGCTGACGATCCACACGGGCATGGCCTACGTGCCGCCGCAGCCGAGCCGAAACACCCATCCCGCGCAGCTCGACGAGATCCTGCTCGACTTCCCCGGCCTCAAGATCATCGCCTACCACATGGGCTGGCCCTACCACGAGGAGCTGTTCGGGCTCGCTGCGAAGCATCCGAACCTCTACATCAGCATCTCCGGAATCGTCGGCTGGTTTGCTCGCGCGCCCCAGAAGGGCTGGCACATGATCGGAGAGGCGCTCGAGTGGGCCACGGAAGACAAGATCGTGCTCGGCTTCGATCTGCCCTTCGACGACATGCCGAAGGTGGTCGACTACGTACGGCGCTTCGACATTCCGAAGGACGTGCGCGAGGGATGGGGCTATCCGGAGATCACCGACGATACCCGCGCGAAGATCCTCGGCCTCAACCTCGCGAAGCTCACCGGCCTCGAGCCGCGCAAGCGCGTCGCGAGCAAGAAGTGAGGCATCGGGCGGCGCGGGCAGCGTGCGGAGCCCGGGCATGAAGGCGCGGGCCTGTATCGTCGGCATTGGCGAGACGCGCTACGCGCGCGACAAGACCTGGTCGCCGACGACGCTCGGCCTCAACCTCGAGGCCGCCACCCGCGCGGTGGACGACGCGGGGCTTCGCCTTCGCGACATCGATGGTCTCATGCCGTTTCCCGCTCTCTCGTGTGCGGAGGAAATCGCGGCCAACCTCGGCCTCGAGGATCTCGCCTTCGCCTCGACCGTGCACATGGGCGGCGCGAGTCCGGTCGCCTCCCTGCTCCACGCCTCGCTCGCCGTCACCTCCGGCGCGGCGAAGCACGTCCTGCTGCCATCCGGCTGGGCCGGCTACTCGGGTGCGCGCGCACGGCAGACGGTCTCCATGGACACCGCATCGATGCCAGGCGGCGGCATCGCGCGCGACTACTACATCCCCTACGGCCTCACGGCCCCGCCCCAGTGGTACGCCCTGCTCGCCCGGCGCCACATGGCGGAGTTCGGCACCCGCCCCGAACAGCTCGGCGCGGTTGCGCTGGCGATGCGCAGGCACGCGCAGGCGAATCCCAACGCGGTGATGCACGGCCGCCCGATGACGATCGCCGACTAT
>CAYOIG010000393.1:0-2014 GCA_964403915.1 uncultured Myxococcaceae bacterium | reverse complement strand
GCGCACCGAGAGCGGCCGCTACGCCATCGACGGCTTCAAGCTGCGCGCACCGTTCGTCGGCCGCCTCGTGCGCACCGTCGCGATCTCGCGCTGGGCGCGCACCCTCTCGACGCTGCTCGCCGGCGGCATCCCGATCGTGCGCGCCCTCGAAACTGCCAAGCACGTCGCCAACAACGTGGTGATCGGCAACGCCGTCGATGCCGCGAAGGACGCCATCACCGGGGGCGCCTCGCTGGCGAAGCCGCTGCGCCAGAGCGGGCAGTTCCCGCCGCTGGTCACCCACATGGTCGAGGTCGGCGAGGCCTCGGGCGAGCTCGAGGCCATGCTCGCCAAGGTGGCCGATACCTACGACGAGCAGGTCGAGACCACGATGACACGGCTGACGGCGCTGCTCGAGCCGCTGCTCATCCTGCTCATGGTCGGCATCGTGATGGTCATCATCTCCGCGACGCTCGTGCCGCTGCTCCAGATCACGAGCTCGCTCCGATGAGAGGAGAAAGAAACATGGAAACGACCCCCCGGCGCAGTGCCGGCTTCACGCTGATCGAGATCATGGCCGTGGTGCTCATCATCGGCCTGCTGGGCGGCATCGTGGGCGCCGTGGTGTTCTCGCAGGTGGACAAGGCCCGCGTCAACACGGCACGCACGCAGATCAAGCAGCTCGAGAGCGCCCTCGAGTTCTACCGCCTCGACAACGCGCGCTACCCGAGCAGCGAGCAGGGCCTGCAGGCGCTGGTGCGCAAGCCGAGCGGCGACCCGCAGCCGAAGAGCTACCGGCCGGAGGGCTACCTCCAGGGCGGTGTAGTTCCGAAGGATCCCTGGGGCGAGGACTACCAGTACCGCTCCCCCGGTGAGCACAACAGCTACTCCTTCGATCTGTGGAGCTTCGGCGCAGACGGCAAGGCCGGCGGCGACGACAACGACACGGACCTCGGCAACTGGGCGAGCGACGAGGCCGGGAAGGGATAGGCGGCGTGCAGCGGCGTGCAGCGAGCAGAGGGAGACGGGTAGCGCCCGCGCAAGACGCGCGGGCTGCCGGCTTCACCCTGCTCGAGATGCTCGCGGTGGTTCTCATCATGGGCCTCGTGGCCTCGATCGTGATCCCTGCGGTCGGCTCGCGAAGCGCGGCCCAGCTTCGAGACCAGGCCAACCAGCTCGCGAACGACCTCGAATTCGCGCGGCAGCGAACGGTGATGACGGCCTTTCCGCACCGACTCTTCCTCGACCTCGA
Organism: uncultured Myxococcaceae bacterium; assembly: GCA_964403915.1. Lineage (GTDB taxonomy): Bacteria > Myxococcota_A > UBA9160 > UBA9160 > UBA9160 > MYXO. The sequence goes on along the minus strand of CAYOIG010000393.1, from coordinate 783 downwards.
CGGGGCGGCCTACCGCGTCGAGTGGCTGGTGACGGATGCCGAAGCCGAGGGTCTCGAGGCGCCGCCGCCGGATCTCGACGCCGAGCTCTCGGGCGAGAAGACGCTCGACCTCACGCCGCCGCGCGGTGGCGAGCGGAGCTTTCGCCCGCTGCCGACCCAGCTCGGCAGAACGGCGCTGCTCACCGACGGCATCGAGTTCGCGGCGGTCGATGCGGGCGAAGGCCCCGTGAGCCGCGGCGCCGTCACGGTCACCTTCGAGCGCGACGGCACCGTGGAGCCGACCCGCATCGTGCTGATGGACGAGAGCGGCCACCGCGTGGCCCTCGACCTCGCTCCGCTCGACGAGGCGGTGGTGGTGGTGACCGATGCAGGCCGCTGAGCGACGGGCCGGCTTCACGCTGCTCGAGGTGCTGGCCGCCGTGGCCGTGCTCGGCATCGTCTACTCGGTGCTCGCCACCTCCGCGATCCAGGGCATGCGCCAGGAGGGAGACGCCGGGCACCGCCTGCGAGCCTCCCTGCTGGCCGACCAGCGCATCACCGAGATCGAGGCGCAGGTCGCGCTCGGGCAGACCCCCGAGCTCGGCGAGACCGAGGACGAGGAGGAGGACTTCCTCGTGCGAACCGAGGTCCGGCCTCTCGACCTCGAAGTCGGCGACACCAAGGCCTCGAAGCGCGCGAAGGATCGCCTCGAGCGCGCCGTGGGCGCGCGCCCGAAGGGAGGCCAGGGAGAGGCCGGCACGCTGCTGCACCCCGCCGGCGGCTCGAAGCAGCCGCTGCTGCGCC
>CAYOIG010000392.1:0-1934 GCA_964403915.1 uncultured Myxococcaceae bacterium | reverse complement strand
TTCTCCGGCCAGCGCGTCCGTCGGTGAGGTCGGTGCCCGGGCAAGGGCGCGGAAGTGCTGGGGGGCCTGAGCCGTGCTCGCTATCGCTTCGATGAGCGTCTCCGCGGCTGCGCCGCGCGGCGAGTCCGTGTAGCCGGGTCGGCCGCTCGTGGGCCTTTGAGCGTCATCGATCCGCTACGGCATTCCCAGATCGCGGCAGAACCTCGCGAACGGCACGACGGTCGCCTTGCCTCGCTCGTAGTGGGCATCGCCCAGGTGGACCTGATAGAAGCGCGGGATCGTCGTTCGCTCGGCGAAGTAGTGGAGCGCCGGGCTGACGGACTTTTCTCCCGTCTTGCACTCGACGGCGAACTCCGGCTTCCGATCGCGCAGCACGACGAAGTCCACTTCACGCAGATCCGTGTCGCGCAGGTAGCGGAGCTCCATCGCGTGGCCCTCGGTGTCCTCGACGAAATGGCAGTATTTCAGGAGCTGGCTCGCGACGAGGTTCTCGAAGCGCGCGCCGCCCTCGGGCACCATCGACCAATCCCAGAGGTACAGCTTCTGCATTTTCTTCACGGCGCGGACCTTCGGTGGGCCGTAGGGCGTGATGCGGAAGCAGAGATAGAGGTTCTCGAGGATCGTGGTCCAGCGCTCGACGGTCTTGTGATCGACCTCGAGATCCTCGCGCAGGCTCTTGATCGAGAGCGGCGCCCCGACGCGCGGCGGGAGCAGGTCGACGAGCTGCTCGATCAGCGAGATTTCGCGCACGCGCTCGAGGTCGCGCAGATCCTCGCGGACGACCCGCGTGATGCGGTCGCGCTGCCAGATCCGGTGCTCGCGCTCGTCCTGGGCGAACAACGGCTCGGGGAACCCGCCGAATCGAAGGAGCGCATCCAGGTCGGCGGCGCTCGATCGGCCACCGAGCTCCGGCAGCGAGAACGGATGCAACCGGAAGAAGCGGTAACGATTCGCCAGCGAGTCACCGCCCTTGCGGTAGTGATCGAGCCGCGCCGAGCCCGTGACGACGATGCGCCGGCGCGATCGCTCCGTGTCGTAGATCCCTTTCACGAGATTGCGCCAGCGGGCGTATTTGTGGATCTCGTCGAGGACGAGGAGCGGCTCGCCGGGCGGCAGCTCGCGGCGGCGCAGTCGCGCCGCCGCTCTCGGGTCGTCCCAGGCGAGGTAGGCAGGGTGGGTCTCGTCTGCGTCCGCCGCGAGGAGCGACAGCGCGAGCGTCGTCTTGCCGACCTGCCTCGGGCCGCCGATGAAGACCATCTTGCGCGGCAGGACCGCCGAGATCGGGCTCTCGAGGTATCGGGGCCGTCGGGTCACGAAATGGACCGTAGTCCAGTTAACTCATGAGTAAAATGGACATCGGTCCAATCTGCGCGGATCGACGGCGAGGGACACGGCGGGCGAGCGGGTGCATCCGTCGGCGAAGTCGGCGCCCTGGCCGCGAACGCGGCAGTGCTGGCGGGCCTGATCCGCGCTACTCATCGAGCCGATGAGCGTCTCCGCGGCTGCGCCGGGCTATCCGCATGTTTGCCGGGACCCGGCGGTTGCGGGTGGGCAGCCCGTGATCGAGGGATCCCGGATTCCCGTGACGGCGATCGTGCGCGCGCACCAGCTCGGACTGGACTTCGACGAGATCCTCCTCCAATACTCCGGACTCGCTCCCGCGCATCTGCACGCCGCCTTCCTCTACTACCTGGATCACAAGGACGAAGTCGAGGCACTCCTGAAGCAGGCCGAGACCGCCCCACCCGGAGCCGAGATCATTCCGGAGTGAAGTGAGCCGGCCGAAGATCTACCTCGACGAGGACGTCTACGCGGCCGTCGCCCTCGGTCTGCGGCGCCGCGGATTCGACGTGCTGACGACCTTCGAGGCGGGTCGCCGCTCCAGCAGTGATGGAGACCAGCTCCGCTTCGCCTCCGCGGAAGGCCGTGTCCTC
>CAYOIG010000391.1:0-1536 GCA_964403915.1 uncultured Myxococcaceae bacterium | reverse complement strand
GATCACCACGCGCTCGCCCGAGGCGCAGACCTTCTTCGATCAGGGCCTGCGCCTGCTCTACGCCTTCAACCACGACGAAGCGACACGGGCGTTCGCGGAATGCGCGCGCATCGATGCCGAGGCCACGATGTGCTTCTGGGGTATCGCCCTCGCGGCCGGTCCCAACTACAACAGCCCGGTCGACGCCGAGCGCGACCGCCGTGCGTGGCAGGCGATCCAGCAGGCGAAGGCGCTGGCGCCGAAAGCGACGCCGGCCGAGCAGGACTACGTGGCCGCGCTCGCCGTGCGCCATACGAGCGAGGCCCCGACCGAACGGCAGGCCCTCGACGTCGCCTACGCCGATGCCATGCGGGCGCTCTCGAGACGCCATCCCGACGATCTCGACGCGCAGGTGCTCTTCGCCGAGTCGATGATGGACCTTCGTCCGTGGGACCTCTGGAGCAACGACGGCGAGCCTCGTCCGGGCACGCTCGAGATCGTCGCCACCCTCGAGGGAGTGCTGCAGCGCGACGCGAATCATCCCGGTGCGAACCACTACTACATCCACGCGGTCGAAGCGTCGAAGCAGCCCGGCCGCGCGATCCCGAGCGCACGGCGGCTCGGCGACCTCGCGCCGGGCGCCGGGCATCTCGTCCACATGCCGTCTCACATCTACATGCGCGTCGGGCAATACGACGACGCGGCGGCGGTGAACGAGAAGGCCGTCGCGGCCGATCGCGCCTACATCGCGAAGGCCAGACCGGTGGGCGAGTACCCGATGATGTACTACCCGCACAACATCGACTTCCTGTGGGCTGCGGCGGCGATGGACGGCCAGAGCGCGAAGGCGCTGAAGGCAGCCCGGGAGCTGGCGGCCCTCGGCGGGCCCGAGATGCTGCGGCACATGCCCATGCTCGAGTACGTGCCGGCCACGCCCAGCTTCGTGATGGCCCGCTTCGGGCAGTGGGACGCGATCCTCGCCGAGCCCGAGCCGCCGGCGGAGTTCGTCTACTGGAGTGCGCTCTGGCACTACGCGCGAGGGCTCGCGTACACGAAGAAGGGCGATCTTGACGCGGCGCAGGCAGAGCAGGAACGCGTTGCCGCGGCGGCGGCTGCGATGCCCCCGGAGCGAACGATCATGATCGTCAACTCGGCAAAGACGTTGCTCGAGATCGCCTCGCACGATCTCGCCGGCGAGATTGCGGCGGCGCAGGGAAAGACCGATCTCGCCGTGCGCGAGCTCGGCCGGGCGGTCGAGCTGCAGGACGGCCTTCGCTACATGGAGCCCCCGCCCTGGTACTTCCCCGAGCGCCAGGCCCTCGGCGCCGTGCTGCTGAAGGCCGGCCGCGCGAAGCAGGCCGAGGCGGTCTATCGAGCGGACCTCGCGCGCAATCCAGAGAACATCTGGTCGCTCCGCGGCCTCGAGGCGAGTCTGCGGGCGCAGAAGAAGCCGCGCGAGGCCAGCGCCGTGCAGGCGCGCTTCGACGAGGCGGCGGCGCGGGCCGACGTCACACTGGCCGCTTCGCGCTTCTGAAGCGCAGACGGGCCGGGATGCGC
>CAYOIG010000390.1:0-4749 GCA_964403915.1 uncultured Myxococcaceae bacterium | reverse complement strand
TTCTCGGCGCGGGTTCGAGCGCGCTCAACGCCTTCTGGGAGCGCGATCGCGACGCCCGCATGGCACGCACCGCCGACCGCCCGCTGCCGCAACAGCGCCTCACGCCACGCGAAGCCCTCGGCTTCGGCATCGTCGCCTCCGCCGCCGGAGCGGCGCTGCTCGCCGCGGCAGGGGGGAGCCTCGCTGCGCTCCTCGGCCTGCTCACCCTCGCGCACTATCTGCTCGTCTACACCGTGTGGCTGAAGCCGCGCAGCAGCTACAGCACCGTCGTGGGCGCCCTCGCCGGCGCGGCCCCGCCCCTCATCGCCGACGCCGCCGACGGCGCACTCGGGCCGTGGGGCCTTCTGCTCTTCGCCATCGTCTTCCTGTGGCAGCCGCCGCACGTGTGGGCGATTGCCTCCTACCGCGGCGACGAGTACGCCGCGGCCGGCTTTCCGATGCTGCCGCGCGTGACCGGCGCGAAGGTCGCGCGCCGCTGGATGCTGGCCTTCGCGCTCGCGCTCTGGGCGGTGATGCTGCTGCCCTGGCTCGCGGGCGAGCTCGGAGTGGCTTACGCAGTGACCGCCTTCGCCGCAGGCCTCTACTTCGTCGCGCGGATCGTGCATGCCATGCGTCTCGACACGCTCGCGGCCGATCGCGCCGTCTTCCGCGCCTCGCTGGTCGCGCTCCCGGCGGTGCTCGCCGTGATGCTCGCGGCGTGCGTGCTCCGATGACCCGCAGCGCCGACCAGGGCGGCGAGCGGCACGGCTTCGCGCTCACGCGGCGCCAGATCCTCGTCGCGGGAGCGGTCGGAACGGCCGCGCTGGCGCTTCGCTGCCTGTCGCCGGCGACACAGGAGCCTTCCGTCCCCACGGCTGCTCCGACTTCGCCTGCGACGCCCCCCGCCTACGACGGCATCGGTGACGTCTACCGCGACGCCTGGCGCTGGGACCGCGTCGTGCGCGGAACCCACCTGCGCGCCAACTGCTTCAGCGCCTGCGCCTTCGACGTCTACGTGAAGGACGGCGTCGTCTGGCGCGAGGAGCAGGCCGACGTCTACGCGCGCGACGGCGTCGATCTCCCCGACTATGCGCCGCGTGGCTGCCAGAAGGGCTCCTGCTACAGCGATCTCGCGGTCGCGCCCGATCGCCTCACGCATCCCATGGAGCGCGTGGGCCCGCGCGGCTCGGGCCGCTGGAAGCGAATCTCCTGGGACGAGGCCATCGGCCGGCTCGCCGACTCGATCCTCGACGCCATCACCGCCGGAGGGGTCGAGACCGTCGTCTACGACAATGGCACCTCGAACATCGACTGGGGCCCGAGCACGGTGGGCGAGATGCGCCTGTTCGGGATGCTCGGCGCCACGATGCTCGACGGCTTCGGCGGCACGGGCGACCTCGCCATGGGCGCCGTGCAGACCTGGGGCACGACCTTCGTCGACGGCAGCGCCGACGACTGGTGCCGCGCCGAGACGCTCCTGGTCTGGCATTGCAATCCGACCTCGACGCGCATCCCCGACGCGCACTTTCTCACCGAGGCGCGCTACCGCGGGACGACTCTCGTCTGCGTGAGCCCCGACTACTCGCCGAGCGCCGTCCATGCCTCGCTCTGGATCAGTCCGCGCGTGGGCAGCGACGCCGCGCTCGCGCTCGGCATGGCACGCGCGCTGCTCGAACGGGATGCCGTCGACCACGCCTACGTGCGTGAGCAGACCGACCTGCCCTTCCTCGTGCGCGACGACGACGGCCGCTTCCTCCGCAAGTCGGATCTCGAGGAGGGTGGTCGCGACGACGTCTTCTACGTCTGGGACGAGCGGACGAATACCATCGCCGAAGCCCCTGGCACTTCGGGCCAGCGCAGCGACTCCCTCGCTCTCGGCGAGCTCGTGCCTGCGCTCGGCGGGCGCTTCGAGGTGCAGACGCGCAGTGGGCGCGTGGCCGTGCGACCCGTGATCGAGCGTCTGCGCGAGCGGCTGGCCGCCTACGGCCCCGCGGAGGTTCAGCGGATCACGGGAGTCGCCCCGGGCGCGCAGCAGCGTCTCGCAGATCTCATCGCCGCGAGCCCGCGCCTGCTCTTCTATGCCTCCTGGGGCTCGAACAAGTCGCACCACGCCGACCTGCTGCAGCGGGCGCTGATCCTCCTCTCCGCCCTACGCGGCCAGCACGGCCACGCCGGCTCGGGCGTGCGCTTCGCGGCATGGATCCCCTTCGACGGCGCCGACGAGCTGATTTCGCCAGGCCAGGTGCCCTGGTGGCAGAAGGCGATGCTGAAGCTCTATACGCCGCCGCCGCGCATGATGGAGGACGCCATCGCGAAGGTCTCGCGCGAGCGCCTCACGTGGACGCCCTCGCACCTCTTTCTCGCGATCCATGGCGGGCTCGCCAGCGCGCAGGATCTCGCAGAAGCGCAGGGGCCGACGCCCGTTCGCACCCCGAGCACGGCGATCCGGGAGGCGATCGGGAGCGACTGGGTGAAAGTGCGGCCCGCCGCCGACAATCCGCCGCGCGTGCTCGTCACATCGGGGGTCAATCCGCTTCGCCGCTGGCCCGTGCCCCAGGTGATCGAGCGTACGCTCTGGCCGAAGCTCGCACTCGTGGCCGCGATCGACATGCGCGTCTCGTCGACCGGCGCAAAAGCCGACCTGCTGCTGCCTGCTGCCGGCTACTACGAGAAGAACGGCATCAAGTATTCCGTCGCGCTCAATCCCTATGCCGTGATCGGCGAGCGCGCGGTGGCGCCGCTCGGCGAGTCGAAGCCCGAGTGGGAGATCATGTCGCTGCTCGCACGCGCGCTCCAGGATCGGGCGGACGCCCGCGGCATGGGCGAGCCGCTGGCGAGCCTTGCCGACCGCTTCAGCGAAGACGGGCGCTACGGCCCCGGAGACGACGAGGCGCTGCTCGATCGCATTCTGCGCGAGTCTTCGGCAACGAAGGTGAGCTGGGACGAGGCCCGCCGCCGTGGTGCGGTGCCGCTCCAGACGACCGGCCGCTGGGGCCCCACCCAGGGCATCGGCAGCGACTACGAGCCCGGCGGCGTGCTCGCGCCCTCGCGCGTCCACGTCGAGGAGCGACATGCCTGGCCGACGCTCACCGGCCGGCAGCAATTCTACCTCGATCACCCCTGGTTCTTCGACGCCGACGAAGTGCTCCCGCGCTGGAAGCCGCTACCCGGCAACGAGACCTCTCATCCGATCCGCCTCACCGGCGGTCACACGCGCTGGAGCATCCATGCCATCTGGCGCGCGCATCCCGAGCTGCTCCGGCTGCAGCGCGGCGAGCCCTCGCTCTGGATGGCCGAGCAGGACGCGGCCGCGCGCGGGGTACGCGACAACGACAGCGTGCGCGTTCACAACGAGCAGGGCAGCTTCGAGGTGCACGCACGCATCGCCCCCGGCGTGCAGCCCGGCGAGGCGATCCTCTATCACGCGTGGGAGCCGTATCAGTTCAAGGGCTGGCACAGCATGATGGAAGTGATCGCCTCACCGCTCAAGCCCACGCACCTCGTCGGTGACTACGGCCACCTGCGCTGGCGCGTCTTCCAGAACGGCCCCCTTCACGCCCCGCGCGGCATTGCGGTCGAGATCGAGAAGACAGAGGCGCCGCTGGGCTGAGACGGTGGGTGATGGCGACTTCCGCCAGGGAACGGAGCATGGCATCGCGGTCGTTGAACTCCGCGGGCAGGTGCGTCGTCTCGAGCGTTCTCCGCAGGTAGCAGCAGTCGGCGGTCAGCACGGCGTCCCCGCTCTCGCCACGGATGCGAAGGGATTGATGTCCCGGCGTGAGTCCATAGGTTGGGAGGCAGACGACCGAGCCATCTCCGAAGAGATCGTGCTCGCCATCCACCAGACGCAGCGAGTGACCGAGATCGTAGCTGCGCCGGTCGTAGTAGTTGGCGCGCGCCGACTCGTCGTCCTGCCCGACCTCCCACTCCCGGCGCTGCACCACGAGGGAGGCGAGACGCGAGGCCACTTCGTCCCCGGGCCCCGCCTCGATTTCGAAGATCGCGCGCTACCCCGACTCGCGCCTCGCCTCGCGATGGAGCCGCACGGAGGCGAAGGAGAACAGCGCGAGGGCTGCCCAGATCAGGCCGAAGGTCGCTGCCTGCCGGCCCGTGAACGGCTCGCCGAAGATCGTGAGCGCCACCACCAGTGTGATGCTGGGGCCGATGTACTGGAAGAACCCGAGCGTCGAGAGCGGGAGTCGGCGCGCCGCAGCCGTGAAGAGAAGCAGGGGCGTGGCTGTGATGACGCCCGTGCAGAGCAGCAGCGTCACCTCTCGCGGGCTCGAAGTCGGGAATGCGCCGGGCCCGTCGACTGCAAGCCAGAGGAGATGCCCGAGGGCCACGGGCGAGAGGAGCAGCGTTTCGACCGCGAGCCCTGGAACCGGAGACACGGGCGCCAGCTTCCGCACGAGACCGTAGAGCGCGAAGGTCGTCGCCAGGAAGAGCGCCACCCACGGAATCTGCGTCACGCCAACCACGAGCTGGAGCACGCTCGCCGCTGCGAGCCCCACGGCAGCGAGCTGGAGCGGCGCCAGCCGCTCGTGCAGGAACGCGCGTCCGAGCGCCACGTTGGCGAGCGGCGTCAGGTAGTAGCCGAGGCTCGTCTCGAGCACGCGCGCATGGTTCACGGCCCAGATGAAGACCAGCCAGTTGCCGCCGATGAGGATCGACGACGCGAGCAGCGGCACCAGCGTGGCGCGCCCCGAGAGCACGGCGCGCAGCTCGCGCCAGCGCCGCGTCACCGAGAGCAGCAGCGCGGAGAACACGAGC
>CAYOIG010000389.1:0-3973 GCA_964403915.1 uncultured Myxococcaceae bacterium | reverse complement strand
GCGCGTAGCGGCGCAGGCCGTCCTCCTCGCGACGCACCACGAGCAGCAGCTTGCAGTGGGTCTTGAGGCCGACGAGGCCGTACACGATCTGCACGCCGGCCTCTTCCATGCGTCGCGCCCAGCGGATGTTGGCCTCCTCGTCGAAGCGGGCCATCAGCTCCACCACCACCGTCACCTGCTTGCCTTTTTCCGCGGCGGCGAGCAGCGCGCGCGCGATCGGAGAGTCTTCGCTCGTGCGGTAGAGCGTCTGCTTGATGGCGAGCACCTGCGGGTCGCGGGCGGCGATGTCGACGAAGTCGACCACGCTCGCGAAGGAATCGAAGGGATGGTGGAGCAGGAGGTCGGCACGCCGGATCGCGCGCAGGAATCCCTCGGGCTCGCGCAGGGCGACGTGAACCGGCGGCACCAGGCCCGACGCCTTCGGCCGCTCGCGCTCCTCGAGGGCGACCAGCTCGTGCAGGCGGGCGAGGTTCACCGGCCCGTAGCACTCGAAGAGATCGGAGCGCTCGAGCTCGAAGACGCTCAGCAGCGCCTGCTCGATCTGCGGGCCCGCCGGCTCCCGCACCTCGAGCCGAACGGCCTCGCCACGGCGGCGCCGGCGAAGCTCCTGCTCGACCGCGGTGAGGAGATTCTCGACCTCCTCCTCGTCCACGTAGAGGTTGCTGTTCCGCGTGATGCGAAATGCGGTGTGGTCGAGAATGGGAACGCCGGGGAACAGCATCGGGAGCTGCCAGCGGAGCACGTCGGGCAGGAAGACGTAGACGCGGTGGCCCGGTCTGTCCGGCAGACGGATGATTCGCGGCAGCACGCGCGGCGCCTGCACCACGCCGAGACGGAAGGGCTCCTGTGGGTCTTCGGTGCCCAGCAGCGCCGCGATCGAAAGGCTCTTGCTCTGGATGTGCGGGAAGGGGTGGGCAGGATCGACCGCGATCGGTGTCAGCACCGGGAAGATCTCGGTCTCGAAGTGACTCTCGAGCCAGGCCGCGTCCTTCTTCGAGAGCGCGTCGGGGCGCAGGATGCGGCAGCCCTCCTTCTCGAGGGCCGGCAGGATCTCGTCGCTCCAGCACTGGTACTGCGCGGCGACCATGGCGCGCACGGCGCGATCGATGGCCGTGAGCTGCTCCTCGGGCGAGAGGCCGTCGGGGTTGCGATCGGAGACGCCGGCCTCCGCCTGCTGGCGCAGGCCGGCGACGCGCACCTCGTAGAACTCGGCGAGATTCGAGTCGACGATGGCGAGAAACTTGACCCGCTCGAGGATCGGGTTGGCCGGATCCTGGGCCTCCTCCAGAACCCGGCGGTTGAACTCGAGCCAGGAGAGCTCCCGGTTCGTGAACCATTCGGGATGGGCATCGAAACTCGGCGCGACCACGGGCTCCATGTGGGGAATCGCCTCCGGGATCCGGCGCGGAGCCGGGCTCCCTTTCTATCACGACTCGGCGCCGGCTTCGATGAAGTACTTGCGACGTGCCTGCACCTGCCAGAAGCCCTGATCGGGAATCTGGAACGGATCCTTACGCCGCAGATCCGGAAGCCAAGCCGTGAGAAGGCCGGTGCGGCCACGACCGTGGTGAACGCAGCCCGTGTCGAGGCCCCGCAGCCCCGGAGCCACGTGAAGGCCCTGCATCGCCCAGTGCCCGTAGACGACGCCATAGCCATGCCCGCTCTTCAGCCAGACCGCATGCCAGGCCTCGCTGCGCCGGGCGGGCTCGTCCCGCGACCAGCGGCCCTGGCCGGGAACGCTACGACAGTGGACGAGGCGGTCGAGAAGGTCCCGATCCGGATCGTCGCGGGGGTCTGCCGCGAGGAAGCGCATCACGGCCTCGAGGCTCGGACTCGCCAGCCGCGCCTCGACGTCGCGCGCGCGTGCGACGAGCTCCGGCAGGCTCCAGTCGGGGTGGGCGGCAGCGTGCACCATCACGTAGGGCCGCTCGCCCAGGGCCCCCTCCACCACGAGCGGGCGGCGCCGCAGCCACTCGATCCAGAACGAGGCCTCCGGGGAGTCGAGGATCTCGACGGCGCTGTCGAGGGAACGCAGCGGCCGCAGGCCGAGCCCGGCCATCAGGAGACCCAGCTCGTGGTTGCCGAGCACGTAGCGCGCCCGGCCCTTCTCGACGAGGCCGAAGACCAGCTCGAGGGCGCGCAGGCTCGCGGGCCCGCGGTTCACGAGATCCCCCACGAAGAGCGCTTCGAAGCTCTCGCCGTAGCGGGCGCGGGCGCGGCCGAGGATCTCCTTCAGCTCCTCCGCGCAGCCCTGGACGTCCCCCACGAAGATCGGCTGCACACGGGGAAGGTAACCGGCGCCGCGCCGGGGTTACAATGCGCGGCGCCCGAGGTCGGGCAGGAGCAGCGATGTCTCACGAAGTCCTGATGCAGCTCTACGTCTTCGTGTTGGCGGGGTTCGTCGGCTATCAGGTGATCTCGCGCGTGCCGGCGCTCCTCCACACACCCCTCATGTCGGCCACCAACGCCATCTCGGGCATCTCCCTCGTGGGAAGCCTGGTGGCTGCGGGCGCCGATCATGGGCCGGTTTCGACGGCACTCGGCGTCGTCGCAGTCACGGCGGCCACCATCAACGTGGTGGGCGGCTTCATGATCACGGACCGCATGCTCAAGATGTTCAAGCTCGACCGGAAGGATCGACCGTGAACCTCGGCGTCGAGATCGCATACCTCCTCGCCTCCGTCCTCTTCATCCTCGGCCTGCGGGGTCTCTCGTCGGCGAAGACCGCCCGGCGCGGCATGAACCTCGCCGCACTCGGCATGCTGCTCGCCGTGGTCGGGACCCTTCTCAACCAGCAGATCATCACCTTCACCTGGATCCTGGTGGGCGGCATCATCGGCTCGGTCGTCGGGGCCGCCATGGCGATCTTCATGCCGATGACTGCCATGCCGCAGCGCATCGCCCTCTCGCACGCCTTCGGTGCGCTGGCGGCGACGCTCGTGGGCGTCGAGAAGTACTACAGGCTCGGGGCCGAGATCGGCTCCGCCAAGATGGCCGCCGTCGGCTTCGAGGTCATGTTCGGCTCGCTCACGGTGACGGGCTCGCTCATGGCCTTCGCCAAGCTGCAGGAGTTGGTGAAGGGGGCGCCGATCACCTACCCCCTGCAGAACCACACGAACATCAGCCTGTTCGTCGGCACGTTCGCGATGCTCGTCTATCTGATCTTCGATCCCTCGAGCGCGAACGTCTTCTACGTCATGATCGCAGCCGGTCTTGCGATCGGCGTTTTGATGGTGCTCCCGATCGGCGGCGCCGACATGCCGGTGGTGGTGTCGCTCCTCAACTCCTACGCCGGCCTCGCGGCCGCGGCCACGGGCTTCGCCCTCGAAAACAACGTGCTCATCATCGCGGGAGCTCTCGACGGCGCTTCGGGCTTCCTGCTCTCGATCCTGATGAGCCGGGCCATGAACCGCTCGTTCGCGAACGTGATCTTCGGGGCCTTCGGTGGCGGCGCCGAGGCCGCCATCGCCGGCAAGGACGCCACGGGTCTGACGGTGCGGCAGATCACGCTGGAGGATGCCGCGATCCAGCTGTCCTATGCGCGCAACGTGGTCGTGGTGCCGGGCTACGGCATGGCCGTCGCACAGGCGCAGCACCAGGTGCGGGAGCTGGCCGAGGAGATCCAGAAGCACGGCGGCGACGTCATCTATGCCATCCACCCCGTGGCCGGCCGCATGCCCGGCCACATGAACGTGCTGCTGGCCGAGGCGAACATCCCTTACGACCACCTGCTCGACATGGAGGAGATCAACCCGCGCTTCGGGGAGACCGACGTGGTGCTGGTGATCGGCGCCAACGACGTGGTGAACCCGGCTGCGCGCAACGACAAGTCGAGCCCGATCTACGGCATGCCGATCCTCGACGTCGATCGCGCGAAGAGCGTGATCGTCTTCAAGCGCAGCATGAACCCGGGCTTCGCCGGCATCGAGAACCTGCTGTTCTACGAGCCCAAGACCTCGATGCTCTTCGGCGA
>CAYOIG010000388.1:0-2444 GCA_964403915.1 uncultured Myxococcaceae bacterium | reverse complement strand
GCGCTGGCGTTCTCGCACTACACGCACTTCACGTCCCCGATCCGTCGTTACTCGGATCTCGTCGTCCACCGTGCGCTGCTCGATCACCTGGCGGGCAGCGAGGAGTCGCGGGCGCGCGCGCTCGCGCGCGGCGAGGGCCTCGCGCGGGTGGCGGCGCGCCTTTCGGCCCGGGAGCGCGCGGCCGTGGAGGCCGAGCGCGACATGGTGACGCTGAAGAAGTGCGTGTTTCTCTTGAAGCACGTGGGTGCGGAGTACGACGGAGTGATCGGCAGCGTCGCGCCCCACGGCCTCTACGTGACGCTCACGCCCTTCTTCGTCGAGGGTCTCGTCCACGTCGCGCGGCTGCCGAGCGGCGCGACCTACGACGAACGCGGGCATGCCTTCGTGCTCCGGCGGGGGCGCGGGCGCTGGGGCCTCGGCGATCCGGTTCGGATCCGCGTCGAGGCCGTCGATCCCGCGCGGGGCTGGATCTCCTTCTCGCTCGTGGACGTCGAGAGGTCGCGCCCCGCGCTTCGCGGCCGGCGTCGCGGCTACGCCGGCGCCTGATCGAGGGCCTCGACCTCGGCGGCCAGGCGCTCCCACTCGCGGTAGAGGGCTTCGACGGCCGCCTGGGCTCCCGCCCGCTCGGCTTCCAGGGCGCGCATGCGCTCGCCGTCCCGATGGGCGACGGGGTCGGCGAGCCGCCAGCCGAGATCCTCGAGAGTCTTCTCGCTGCCTGCAATCTGCGCCTCGAGCTTCTCGAGCTGCTTCGCCTTCTTCTCGCGCTCGCGGCGCCGCTCCCGCTCCTGCGCGCGCACGGCCTGGCGCGAGGCCTTGTCGGCTGCGGGCTCGGGCGTCGCCGCGCCCGCGGCCTGAGGGCGGCCATCCTGCAGATGGGGCGCGCCGTGGCCGGCCACCGCGCCCGGACCCGCCGCCGCCGCGTCCGACGCGCGCACGTAGGCGTCGTAGTTGCCCGGGAACTCGCGCAGCCGTCCGGCGCGCACCTCCACCACGCGGGTGGCGAGGGCGTTCAGAAACGTCCGGTCGTGGGAGATCACGACGAAGGTCCCTTCGTAGCCGCGCAGCGCCTCTTCGAGCACCTCGCAGGCCTCGACGTCGAGATGATTCGTGGGCTCGTCGAGCACGAGAAGGTTCGCTGGGCGCAGCAGCATCTTCGCCAGTGCGAGCCGCGCCTTCTCGCCGCCCGAGAGCACGCTCACCTTCTTTTCCGCGTCATCGCCGGTGAACAGGAAGGCGCCAAGATGGCCGCGCAGGCGCGGCACGTCCTCCGTGCTTGCAACGCTGGCGAGCTCTTCGAGCACGCTGCGCTCCGGAGCGAGAGATTCTCGCTGGTGCTGGGCGTAGAAGCCGATGCGCACGTTGTGCCCCGGCCGCCGCTCCCCGGCCTCGAAGGGGAGGGTGCCTGCGAGGATGCGCAGCAGTGTCGATTTGCCGGCCCCGTTCGGCCCGACCAGAGCGAGCCGGTCACCGCGCCGCAGCGTGAGACTCGCGCCCTCGTAGACGTGCGTCTCGCCGTAACGCTTGTGGACGTTCTCGAGGGCCATCACGACGTCGCCGGCCCGCTCGGGCGGCGGGATGCGCAGCCGCATGCGCCGGCGACTCTCGGGGGTGACCTCGACGCGCTCGACTTTCTCGAGCGCCTTGATCCTGCTCTGCACCTGGCGCGCCTTCGTGGCCTTGTAGCGGAAGCGGTCGATGAAGCGCTCCACCTGCGCGATCTCGCGGTCCTGGCTGCTCTTGCGCGCGAGAAGCTGCGCACGGCGCTCGGCGCGCTCTTCGAGATAGCGGTCGTAGCCGCTCTCGTAGAGCGTGAAGCGCCCCTGCTCCAGCTCGGCCACGCGGCGCACGTGACGCCGCAGGAAGGTGCGGTCGTGGGAGATCACGACCACGGCGCCCGGGAAGCTCTCGAGGGTCTCCTCGAACCACTGGATCGACGGCAGATCGAGGTGATTCGTAGGCTCGTCGAGAAGGAGCACGTCGGGCTCCGAGAGCAGCAGCTTCGCCAGCTCCACGCGCATCAGCCAGCCACCGCTGAAGGAGCGGAGCTCGCGCCCGCGATCGGCCTCCTCGAAGCCGAGACCGGCGAGCACGCGCTCGACACGCGCCTCGCGGGCGAAGCCGCCGCCGTGCTCGAAGGCGGCACGGGCCCGGTCGTAGCGCTCGGCGAGGTCGGCCGGGATCGGCTCCTCGCGCTCGCCGAGGGCTGCGATCTCGGCCTCGGCCGCCGCGATCGTGGCCTCGAGCTCGGCGAGGCGCACCTGCACCGATGCCACCTCCTCGCGCACCGAGCGGGCGAGGGTCGGGTCGATCTCCTGCCGCAACATCCCGACCCGGATGCCGCGCGCGACCGTCACGCGCCCCGCGTCGGGAGGCTCGTCGCCCGAGGCGATCTTCAGCAGCGACGTCTTGCCGGCGCCATTCGGGCCGACGAGGCCGATGCGGTC
>CAYOIG010000387.1:0-1773 GCA_964403915.1 uncultured Myxococcaceae bacterium | reverse complement strand
TCGCCGCCGCTCCCGGCGCCCCCTCCGCCGCCGAAGGACTCCCCCCCGCACGCCGCCGCCAGCCCACCAAGCACCGCAACCCAAGCCATCGATCGCATCGTGAAGCCTCCGTCTCGCCCGCACCGTAGCACCCGCGCCCCGGCGCGGCACGCGGCGCGGGTCACCCGGAACGCTCGAACGGTGCAGTTCTTGCTTGGCGGCGCCTCGGCGAACGCTCGCACGGCCGCGAGCGTCGAGGCCCGCGGAGGGCTCCCGCACCGCGGTCGACGTGGCGACCGTCGCCGCCCTGCTCGACCAGGTGGTCTGGTGCTCGCCGTTCCACGAGGAACGGCCGCACGTAGTTGCAGCCGAGGTCATTGAAGGGCGCGTGCGCGAGGGCCTGTTCATCGGGGGTGGCCGCGACGAAGCCATCCATGAGCTGCGCGAGCTGCAGGCACTCACCTGGCGCGCGCGTTCCCATGAAGCGATGGATGTCTCGACGACATCGCCGGCGGTCGCGGCACCCACCGGACCCTCCTCGTGAGAGTAGCCGGCACAGAACTCGAAGAACTCTGGGTGGCTGCGACGCAGCCACGACATGCCGTCGAGCGTACACGCGGAGGCGGCGCGGAGCCGAGCCAGCGGGTGCGCGGCGCCGCCTTCGCTGGCGAGCAGACGCACGAAGGCCGGCCCGGCGAGTGGCCTGGCGGGCTGGTCGAGAGGTGGACAGGCGCGGGCTACAGTCGCGGGCCGCGGCCGCGTGGGGCGCCCCAGACAGCGAGCACGTGTAGGACCAGGCCGTCGCGATCTCGCTCGACGCGGAAGTAGACGTGATGCTTCGTTCGCGGCATCAGGATCCGCATCAGGTCAGGGCGGCGCTGCGTGGGCCAACGAGCTCCTGCACCGGGCGTCGACTCGAGATGCGCGAGCGTGTCGCGAAACTCGCGCGCGAAGAGGCTCGGCGCAGCCGGGCGATGCTCCGCCCACCATGCCTCGATCCGCGCCGCCTGTCGCTGGGCTGGCTTAGCGAGCTCGAGCTTCACGACTGGCCAGCAGCCGGGTGGCGAATTCGAGCCCGTCGACGAAGTCGCCGCGAGCGATGCTCTCCGCGCCCTCCTCGATCGCCTCGAGCAGCCGGGCTCGGTCCTCGGGATCGAAGTCCTCGTCGTCGACGGCCATCAGCTCGACCTCGGCGCCCTCCGGCAAATCGGTGGGCTCATCGAGCACGAGACGGCCGCCTTTGACGTGGGCTTTGAGGGCTTGCATCGCGAGGTTCAGCTTACGGCTCCGGGGGTTCGGGCGCCATCGGCGGGGCGTGGCCGCGACCTGACGCACGAAAGCCCGCCGGGCGCGTGGCATGGCGGCCTTTGGTCGGGGGGGGTCAGGGCCGACTGCAGCCGCGGGCCGCGGGCGCGACGGGCCCCCCACAGCGAGTGGATCACGATCACGGTCCCGCCGCGCTCGAAGGCGAAGTAGACGTGATACTCGGTCTTCGGCAGCAGCAGCCTGCGCAACCCCGGGCGGCGTGCCGTCGCGTACGAGACGCCCGCGTTCGGCATCACGAGCAACAGCTGCAGGGCCCGCTCGAGCTCGGCGTCGAGGAGCCCGGGCACATGCATGCGGTTCTCACGCCACCAGCTACTTGCTCGCTCTGCTTGCCGACGGGCCTGCTTGCCGATCTCGATCTTCATGGCTCGCCTTCAACCGAGCAAGGAATTCGAAGGCGTCCTCGGTGTCGCCTCGCTCGAAGTCGTCGATGCCGGCGTCGATCGAGCGATGCAGCGCAGCCCGCTC
>CAYOIG010000386.1:0-6255 GCA_964403915.1 uncultured Myxococcaceae bacterium | reverse complement strand
GCCCTGCGCCTGGAGCGACTCACGAAGCGCGCGCAGGATCTGCCGCACGATGCGCTCCGGCGAGGCGCGGGTCGACCAGACGCGGACCACGTTGCCGTGCTCGTCGAGCACCGGCGCCGCGAAGACGATGGCATCGCCGCGTCCGCCCTGGATCTCCGCGCTCCAGCGGTCGGGGGCGAGCTCTCCGGCGTAGCTCTGGCCGGGGCGCACCTCGCCGCTCATCACCTTCTCGAACCAGGGCTCGCCGCGCACACTGCGGCCGAGAAGGCGCGTGGTGTCGAGCGTCCGGCCCTCGAAATCGACCGTGTTGGCGGCGAGGATCCTCCCCTCGCGGTCGGCGACGAGCATGAGGTCGTAGACGGGATAGGCCTTCACGTCGAAGTTCGCCGCGGCCTCGACCTCGGCCTTGCTCCCGCGCGCCCACGGGTGGAAGGCGAACGCCTGCACGTCGACGTAGCGCTCGGCGAGGTTGCGATCGATCCTGTCCATGGCGTTCTCGGCATGGGTCGCCATCGCGGCGCCCACCTGCCGCACCAGCTCGGCCTCGCTGTGGCGCACGGTGAAGAACATCGCCAGCGCCAGCGGGCCGAGCGAGAGCAGCAGGAACCATGCGACCAGTCGCGACTGGAGCCTCTGGAAACGGAATGAGAAGGTCATGAACCCCTCCTGCGGCGTATTCAGCGCCGCTCTCTCTGCTCTGGCCCGGACTCGAGCGCGAGCGAACGTTCGACATCGAGCACCAGCACGAGCCCATCCTCGAGCTTGCAGGCGCCTCGGATCAGCTCGCGCACGGGGCCCTGCACGGTGGCGGGCGCCTCCTCGAAGCGAGCCGTATCGAGCGCGAGCACGTCTCCGATCTCGTCCACCAGCAGGCTCACCGGGCCAGTCTCGCTGACGACGACCACGTTCACGGGCCGCCCGCCGGCCTCGCGCTCCCGCAGGCCGAGACGCCGGCGCAGATCGAGCGCCGGAACGATCCGGCCCCGCAGGTTGAGCAGGCCGGTCACGGCAGGCGGCGCGAGCGGCACGCGGGTCATCGCCTGATGGCGAAGCACCTCCTGAACGAGCGCCACGTCGACGCCGAAGCGGAGCCCGTCGAGACGGAAGGTGCAGAGAGTCGGCGGCAGTCCGGTCATGGCGAGGCCTCCTCCCCGGTGGCGTGCGCGCCCGGGTCCACGCCAAGTGCGTCGAGATCGAGGATCTCCGTCACCCTGCCACCGATCACGGCCGACCCGAGAACGCCCTTTCCGGCGCCCGTCGCTGAGATCTCGAGCCGCTCCTCGACCACGTCGAGCACGCGATCCACGACGAGCCCGGTCTGATGAGCGCCGCTGCCGCAGACCACCACCTGGACGCAGTCTCCGGCGGCTCCGACGGCCAGCGCTCGCAGCGCACCGCCCACGTCGATGAGGGGAAGGATGCGGCCCCGGCACTGGAGGACGGGCCTATCCCCGGCCATCTCGACCGCCGCACGCGAGATCTCCTCGAGGCGCGCGACGCGGGAGAGGGGGATCGCGAGCCGGCGATCGTTTTGGGTGCGTACGAGGACCCAGCGCTGCGATGCGGCGGCCGCGGGCGCGACGACCGGAGCCGTCTCTGTCCAGCGCCCCTCGGCGGCGCCGCTCACGACACGGGCCTGTCGCGCGAGACCGAGCACGTCGAGGATGAGGGCCACCGATCCGTCGCCGAGCAGGGTCGCTCCCGAGAAGCTCGCGAGGTGGGAGATCTGCGCTGCGAGGGGCTTGACGACGATCTCCTCCGTATCGTGCACTGCATCCACCACCAGCCCGAACAGCTGCTCACCGGCCCGCAGCACCACGATGTGCACGGTGGCGCCCGCTTGCCCTGCGTCCGGCGCATCGGCAACGTCGAGCGTGCGGGCGAGATCGACGAGGGGCAGCAGGCGTCCCCTCAGCCGATGGACGGCGGCCTCATGGATGCGCTCGACGCCGCGCCGCGCAGCCTCTCCCTCGAGACGCACGAGCTCGACCAGACTCGACTGGGGCAGCGCATAGCGATCGCCCCCTGACGCTACGATGAGCGCGGGGATGATCGCCAGCGTGAGAGGGATCTTCATCCGGAAGCGGGTGCCCTGGCCGGGGCGGCTCCAGACGTCGACTGCGCCGCCGAGCCTCTCGATGTTGCGCTTGACGACGTCCATGCCGACGCCGCGGCCCGAGACGTTCGTGACCCGCTCGGCCGTCGAGAATCCGGGCAGGAAGACGAGGCCGAGCAGCTCGGATTCGGAGAGCCGCCCGGCCTGCTCCTCGGTCAGAAGGCCCCGGGCGAGCGCCTTCGCGCGGATCCGTTCGGGGTCGATGCCTGCGCCGTCGTCGGCGATCTCGACGTTCACGAGGCCGCCCTCATGAAAGGCGCCGAGGAAGAGGTGCCCCTCCGCCGGCTTGCCCGCGGCCGTCCGCACGGCGGGAGACTCGATGCCGTGATCGACGGCGTTGCGCACGATGTGTGTGAGGGGATCCTTGATCGTCTCGATGAGCGCCCTGTCCAGCTCCGTGTGCTCTCCCTGCATCTCGATCCGCACCTGCTTGCCGCAGGCAACGGCCACGTCGCGGACCAGGCGGGGAAGCCGGCTCCAGGCGTTCGCGATCGGCTGCATGCGGGTGCGCAGGATCCCCTCCTGCAGCTCGCCGGTGAGGAGATCGAGGTGCTGGCAGGTTCTCGTCAGGCCCGCGACATCGTCCGTGCGCAGTCGCTGGAGGATCTGGTTTCGGGTGAGAACCAGCTCGCCGACCAGGTTCATGAGGCGGTCGAGCACGCACAGATCGACGCGAATCGAGGCATCCAGAGCACCGGGCCCCCGGCCCTCGGGCGCCGCCGCCGGGACGGGCGCCGGCTCGAGAGAGGCCGGTGCGGCCGATGCGACCGGTTCGGCCTGCTCCAGCGCGGAGAGCCGGTCGAGCAGGAACGCGTAGTCGACGTCGCCTTCACCGCCCGCGTGCTCGATGTGCTCGAGGATCTGGCGCACGGCATCGACCAGCGCGAGCAGTGCCGAGGTGATCTCCGGGCTGAGTGCGAGCACGCCGTCGCGGAGCTTCGAGAGCAGGCTCTCGCCGCGGTGGGCGACGGCCTCGAGCTTCGAGAAGCCCAGGAACCCGCAGGTGCCCTTGATGGTGTGGATGGTGCGAAAGACGCTGGCGAGGGTCTCCGCATTCGCGGGATCGCGCTCCAGATCCACGAGCTCGCGGTCGAGGCGCGCGAGATTCTCGTGGCTCTCCACGAGAAACTCGTGGACGAGCTCGTCGTCCTGATCCTTGGTCAAGGCCCCTCTCCGGCGCTTCGCAACGCGCTGCGAATCGCTGCACGGAAGGCCCTACGAGCAAGCCCCGTGCCGAGACAAGAGATCGGCCGGATCGGCCGTATCTGAAGGAACGCCGGCTCTGGCGCGGATCAGCCTGGCGCGCAGATTTCAGTCTGAAACGCGGGGCGCAACGGCGCCGGCCGGAGCGGCTATCGTCGGGCGACCCGGGCCGTGCCCCGGGGCCTTCGAAGCGGAGCCGGGGAGGAGTCGCGATGGACGTAGCGGGCAAGGCCGCACTGGTGACGGGCGGCGGAACCGGAGTCGGACGAGCCACGGCGCTCTCGCTCGCCCGTCTCGGCTGCAGCGTGGCGCTCAACTACAGCCGCTCGAAGGCCGAGGCCGAGCAGACGGCTGCAGAGGTCGAGGCGCTCGGGGTTCGCGCCGTCGCCCTGCAAGCCGACGTTGCGCAGGACGCCGACTGCCGCCGGCTGGTCGACCAAACGGTGCGCGAGCTCGGCCGCCTCGACGTGCTGGTGCAGAGCGCCGGCACCCCCCCCTTCATCGCGCACGCCGACCTCGAGAAGGTGCGAGACGACGACTGGCACAAGATCTTCGACGTCAACGTGAAGGGGCCGTTCCAGTGCGCGCGGGCGGCGCGCGCGCCGATGCTCGCCGCGGGCGAGGGCGCCATCGTGAACGTCTCCAGCATCGCCGGCATCGCGGGCGTCGGCAGCTCGATCCCCTACTGCGCGTCGAAGGCAGCGCTCAACAACCTGACGCTGACGCTGGCACGGGCGCTCGCACCGCAGATCCGCGTGAACGCCGTCGCTCCCGGCTTCATCACGGGACGCTGGCTCGGGGGCGGCCTCGGTGCAGGCTACGAGCCGATCAAGAAGGCCATGGAGGCGCGAGCGCCCCTGCACCGCGTCTGCGAGCCCGAAGACGTTGCAACAGCGGTCCTCGGCTTCGTCACGGGCTCGGACCTCGTCACTGGACAGGTGCTCGTCGTCGACGGCGGGCTCCTGATCGCCGGCGGATGATGCCCGCACGCTGCATCCTGGCGCCGACCGACTTCTCGCCCGGTGGGAACGTCGGCGTGCAGCAGGCCTTCGCGCTGTGCGCCGGCCGCGGAGACACGGTGGTGCTCGCCCACGTGATCGACGTAGTTCCGCCGCCAAACCCGCTCTATGCCCACTACGCGGTGGGCCTCGTGCCGACCGCCGAGCAGCTCGCGCAGATGAAGGCCGAAGCGACGCGCGCCCTCGAAGCGCTGGTGCCGCCGGAGGCGACGGGCCGGGGCATCGGCGTGCGGATCGAGGTCTGCGATGGGCAGCCGGCCGAGGCGCTGGTCGCACTGGCCCGCAGGGTCGGGGCGGACGTGATCGCGATCGGCGACTCCGGGCGAACGGCCGTTTCCCGCACGCTCCTCGGCAGCATCGCCAACCGCCTCGTGCACGAGGCACCCTGCTCGGTGCTGGTGGCGCGGGCGAAGGCGGAATAGGCGGCGCAGTGACGAGGGGGCCCGTGATTGCGGCGCGGATCGTTTCGGGGTATCTCGACCGACCGGAGTTTCCGATGCGAAGAGAAATCCAACCCGTGGTCGCCGCGCTCGCCCTGCTGCTGGCCACCACACTCGCGCTCGGCGCAGGCCCGACGGCCTGCAAGGAGCACACGGAAGGGATGCCAGTGGTGGTGATCTCCACGTCGCTCGGCGACATCACGGTCGCGCTCGACGCCGACAAGGCGCCGAAGACCGTGGCGAACTTTCTGGCCTACGTCGACGAGGGTTTCTACGACGGCACCGTCTTCCACCGCGTGATCAAGAACTTCATGATCCAGGGCGGCGGCATGACGGCCGACGGCCAGCAGAAGCCCACGAAGGCGCCGATCAAGAACGAGGCCGACAACGGCCTGCGAAACGACGTCGGCACCCTCGCCATGGCGCGCACCAACGTGGTGGACAGCGCCACCGCCCAGTTCTTCATCAACACGAAGGACAACGATTTTCTGAACCACGGCGGCCGAGACTTCGGCTACGCGGTCTTCGGCAAGGTGACGGACGGCATGGACGTGGTGCGCAAGATCGAGGCCGTAGAGACGGGGCGCGGCGACGTTCCCGCGCAGACCGTCCTCATCCAGTCGATCAAGCGCTCCCAGTAGCGAAGCGACCGCACGCCTCGAGGAGCACGCGCTTCGGCACGGGCTTGACCAGCACCGCGTCGAAGCCGCAGGCCAGCGCCTCCTCGCGAAACTGCGCCGAGGCGTGGCCCGTGAGCGCGAGGATCGGGAGCTTCAGACCGAGGCGGCGCAGCGCCTCTGTCGCGCGGCAGCCATCGAGGACCGGCATCTCGACGTCCATGAGCACGAGGTCGAAGCGACCGCCCTGCACCGCGTCGACGGCTTCCTGTCCGTTCTCGACGACCACCACGTCGGCGCCCGCCACGTGCAGCAGATGCCGAACCAGCTTCTGGAGCACGGCGGCATCCTCGGCGACCAGGATGCGGCGGCCCTCGAGGGCCCTGCCCGCCGGCAGCGGGTCGGCCGCCGGGTCTGACCGTTCCACGAGGCCAATGGAGTCGAGGAAGGCGGCGACGGCCTCGCGCAGCGCCCGAGTCTTCGGGATCACCGCGTCGGCCGCGCCGCCGGGGCAAGCCAGCGCGGCTTCCGCGTCGGAGCTGATGAGCGCGACCGGGATGGCGCGGTAGCCCCGTGCGCTCTTGAGCGCCGCGACGAGTGAAGTGCCCGGCAGACCCGGCAGGTGCAGTCCGGCGAGGATTGCGACCGGCTTGCGCTCGCAGACGGCGGCAAGGGCACGCCCGACGCTGGCGTGGACCTCGACCTCGACGCCGCGACCGCGGCAGACCCGCGCGAGCGCCTCCGCCATCGGCTTCGACGCCTCGACGATCTGGACGGCAGGGCTGCTACCCCGGCGCGATTGCGATGCGGGCTTCTCGTCGTCCACGCGTGCCTCGGGCATTGCATCGGCCGGCAGCTCA
>CAYOIG010000385.1:0-2019 GCA_964403915.1 uncultured Myxococcaceae bacterium | reverse complement strand
CCCTCGGGCGTCGCCATGATCTCGCGCACGCGCGGGACGGGCCGCTCCGTCTCGAGGTAGCGACGCAGGTTGGTCTCGAGGAGACGCTGCTCTTCCGAAAGTCCGAAGTCCATCCCCTGGATCTCCTACGCCTTCTCCGGCTTCGTGACGCCGGGCTCGCGCGGCAGGCCGAGGCCCCGCTCCGCGATGATGTTCTTCTGGATCTGCGCCGTGCCTCCGCCGATGATGAGGCCAAGCGAGAACATGTAGTGGATCTGCCAGCCTCCCCCGGCGCGCAAATGCTTCGCGCCGTCGTAGAGCACGCCGAGCTCCCCCATGGCATCGATGGCGAGACCGGCGATCTGGTGGCTGACCTCGCAGCCGGCGAGCTTGGTGACGAGCGCCGCCACGCCCGGCGACTCGCGCCTCAGTCCGCAGGTGAGCATCCGCATCGAGTGGCAACGCATCGCGACCACGCGTGCCTGCAGCCGCAGCAGCCGGTCGCGCAGCAGCGGGCGGTCGATGGCCCGCACGCCGCCGGACTGCTCGCTCTTCATCAGCTCGGCGCAGCGCTGCAGCGCGCTCTCGAGCTGCGCACTCGAGGCCAGCATGTTGCGCTCGTGCTTGAGCGTTGTGTTGGCGATCTTCCAGCCTTCACCCCGCTTTCCGACCACGTTCTTCTGCGGAACCCGCACATCGGTGAAGAAGACCTCGTTGAACTCGGCATGGCCGGTCATGGTGCGCAGCGGACGCACCTCGATGCCCGGCGTGTTCATCGGAATCAGCAGGTAGGAGAGCCCGGCATGCTTGGTCGCGCCCGGCTCGGTGCGGATCAGACCGAACATCATCTGCGAGATCTGCGCGGTGGTGGTCCAGATCTTTTGGCCGTTGATCACGAAGTCGTCTCCGTCTTCGACCGCGCGCGTCTGCACGCTGGCGAGATCGCTGCCGGCGCCCGGCTCGGAGTAGCCCTGGCACCAGATCACCTCGCCCCGGATCGTGGGCCCGACCCACGTTCGCTTCTGCTCTTCGCTGCCGTGCTCGAGCAGCGTCGGCACCAGCATGTCGGGCCCCTGCCCGGCGACGCCTCGCGAGACGATGGCGCGGTTGAACTCCTCGTCGAGGATCACGCGCTCGAGAAGGTCGGGCTCGGCGCCGTAGCCGCCGTACTCCTTCGGAATCGTGCGGGCCGCATAGCCGCGCTCGATCAGGAGCTTCTGCCAGTCCAGCACGCCCTCGCGCGCGCTCCCGGCTTCGACACCCATCAGACTCGCCAGCGCCTGCCCCCGGTGCTTCTCGAGAAAGGCCCGCACCTCGGCACGAAAGGCCTCGTGCCGCGGGCTCATCGCCAGATCCATCGCTCTCTCCTTCCGTCCGACCGCCACCCCGCCGGGGGCGGGCGGAGCATACAGCGCGCAGGCGCCTCGGGCTGCCCGGCTCTCACAGACCGTCGGCCAGTGCTCGAAGTCGATCCGGCGACACGGCCACGATCCCGGCGTTCTCCGGTCGAAGCTCCGGATCGAGAAGACGAATCACACCGAGATGCGTCACCACGGCGATGACGCCGGCCTGCGCCGCTTCGGCCACTGCCGCGAGGGCCGGCACCGTTCGCGCGAGAAAGACGCCACGGCTCTCGCCGCCCCCGGGCCGGAGATCGGGGTCGCGCGCGCGCAGCCGCGCGAGCTCCTCCGGGAAGGCGGCCCGGATCTGCGCCTCGGTGAGTCCGGCCCAGGCACCGAGATTCCGCTCGCGCAGACGCGCATCGAACGCCGGCGCGACGGCGAGCGCGCGGCCGAGAATCCTCGCAGTCTCGGCCGCGCGCACGAGATCGCTCGCGAAGAGGCCAACCACGTTCTCGGCGCCGAGGCGCCGTGCGAGCGCGGTCGCCTGCGCGCGCCCTCGCTCCGAGAGAGGCGGGTCCCCCCAGCCCTGCCAGCGCCCTGCTGCGTTCCAGGTCGACTCGCCGTGGCGGATCAGCAGCACGCGCCCTTCGCTCATGGCGCGCGAACGTAGGGGAGCATCGCCACCACGGCCTGCGCG
>CAYOIG010000384.1:0-2860 GCA_964403915.1 uncultured Myxococcaceae bacterium | reverse complement strand
CGCCTTCCACCACCAGCGCTGCCTGCACCTGCGGCGACTGCGCATCTGCGGCGAGGCGCCGGGGCATCTCGTCTTCGAGCTCGGCGTTCGCACGGGCGCCGCGCCCCTCGCTCGCTACCGCTCCGGAGACGTCGTGCTGTGACGGCCGGGCTTCGCCGCGCGGCGCACGGAATCGAGCAGCTCGTCGTAGCGGGCGCGGTGCTGCTTGAAGACAATTTCCATCATCTCGTCCACGGGCTCATCGATCCGCCGTTTGCACCGCGCTCGCGGCTGCGCGATAAACGCTTCGTCCGATTGCCGTTGGAACTTCGAGGCTCCATGCTGACCGACACGACGACCGCACCGCCCAAATCGAGCGGCATCCTGCGCTCACTCTGGAACCTCGCCTCGCCGCCGGCTTTCGAGCCGCGGCCCGCGCACGTCGAGGGCGTGCGCTACTGCGACCGCTCCGGCGCCGGCGTGGCACCGCTCGCCGACATCTACCTTCCCGACGGCCGCGGCCCGCACGCGTCGGTACTGGTGATCCACGGTGGCGGATTCGTCATCGGCTCGAGGCGCATGAAGCCGGTTCGCTACCTCGCCACGCGGCTTTGTGAGGCCGGCATCGCTGCCGCCGCGATCGACTACCGCCTGATCTTCCGCGGCGGTCGCCTCGCCGAAGCGCTCGCCGACGTCGACGCGGCGGCTCGCTGGTGGAATGCCGCGAGCGAATCCTACGGAATCGATCCGAATCGAACCGCCGTCGCCGGATTCAGCGCTGGCGCCACGCTCTCCGTGCTCGCCGCCGCCGCCGCCCCCGAACGCTTTCATCGCACCGTGAGTTTCTTCGGGGTGTACGACTTCGCGTATCTGAACGGACGCCTCGCTTCGTCGATGCGCCGGCTCCTGCTGCAGAGCCGCGACCGCGAGGTCTGGGCGCGGCACTCCCCCCTCGCGCGCTGCACCATGCGGACGCCGCTGCTCCTGCTCCACGGCACCGCCGACACGCTCGTTCCGATCGAGCACGCGCGCCGTCTCCATGCGCGCCGCAACGAGCTCGGGCTTCCCGTCGAGCTCATCGAGTACCCCGGAATCCCGCACGGCTTCCTAAACGACGCGACCCTTCCCGAGAGCCGAGCCGCAGCAGACGCCGTGATCCGCTTCCTCGAGGGATGACGGGCCGTCTGCCGGGGCCCTTGGGGCGTGGCGTGCGCACCGCGCCGGACGCACTACGCGGGTCGATATCTATGTCGAGCTACACGCCGAAGTGAGCCCTCCCACGAGCGCGTAGGAAGTAGAAGCGGGCTGACGCCGACTACGTCCGATGAGAACCAATCTGACAAGATTGCCCAGGGGGTGGCCTGTCCCCCGAGTGCCGGCACCTCTTGGCCGGGTGGATCTTCGGGCGGTCCCCCCGGCGGAGCCGGGCAACGTGAGCGCTTCGAGCTCGGTCGCCCCGCGTCGCCGATGCTCGGTCACGCCGGGACGATGAAGTCGGCGACGGGCCTTCGGAGGGTGACGGGCTTCGGATAGGGATCAACTTGGCCGACGCGGAGGATGAACTGCGCGGGCTCGGAGAGGCCCAGGTCTCGACCGATCTCGGCCCGCCACGGATGCTCTTCGAGCACCTGGGTCATCGGGTGGATCCCGACGCCGTGCTCTCTCGCAAGGAGCGCCATGGCCTCGAAGCGGCGACCCGTCTCGATGAGGCCGGCCTTCGTGGTCCCGTCGCCCATGACGACGATCCAGCCGCTCCCCTCGCTCACCATCCGGGCCGCGGCGTCGATGGAACGCGAGCGGAAGGATTCCGTCATGGCGTCCTCGGGCTTCATGAAGTGACGCACGTACCAGCCGGCGAGGCCCGTGATCTCCATGCCGTCGGTGGAGAGGCCGTCGCGCAGCCCTGCCGCATCTCGGTCGTCGAAGCGCAGCCAGGTGGCGAGCTCCCGCTGTGCATCGTCTCGCCAGGCTTGCTTCCGATTGGCATCGAGGGTGGCTTCCGCCAGCCGCTTCGCTTCGCGCGACGCCCTCGGGAAGTAGACGAAGCGCCCGGCCAGCGGCGCACAAAGCGGCTTCACGATGCTCTCGGGCAGGTCACGAGGCCCGAGCCCGTTCCGGACGGTGCGCCGCGAGAGGATGCGAGCCAGCGGAAAAGATCCCGGCGTCATCTCGTGGAGGCCGACGTGGACGAGATCACGGCCGGGTGCCGCCGAAGGCGAAGCCAGCTCGAGATCTGCGGCAAGACCGAGCGCCGAGGCTGCGAGGATCAGGTTCTCTGAGAAGGCGCCAATCGAAAGCGTGAGCTCGCGGTCGTTTGGATCGACTGCCGGCAGCCGCCGGTTCTCGACCGAACGGATCGTCCAGCTCCGCGCATCGTGGAGCGCAACCTCCCACGGCTGCGTGTTGTGTCCGTTCGGCGCAAGCGAGGCGAGCTGCAGGATCCGCATGCCGACCTCGTCGAGCGGCGCCACCGGCGGCCCAGACGCTCCGGTCTCGTCGCGCCTCGAAGACGCCGACGCGCCCAGCGCTCGCGAGCCGAGCGAGCAGACGAGGCCTGCGCCGAGCACTCTTGCAAAGGCTCTGCGGCTCATTGCCATGCCGGGTCTCCTTTCGCTCTAGCGGCCTTCCGCTTCGCGTTGCGAGGCCGAGCGAGCGGCGGCATCGCGGCGGCGATCGTTTGCGCGAACTGCGCCCAGGTCTCGTCTTCGCGGAGATCGAACCCGACGTAGTGCGCATAGGTGCGCGCCCGCAGCACGAGGTTGATCTTGTCGGCCTCGCCATTTCCATCGAGATCGGCGCCGAGGGTCGAGTCGACGAACTCCCACCCGGCGGCCAGCGGCATCGGAAAGGGCCTGCCTACGCCCACCCGTGCAGCCGCGCA
>CAYOIG010000383.1:0-1877 GCA_964403915.1 uncultured Myxococcaceae bacterium | reverse complement strand
GGCCGATCACCTGGTTGTTCGAGAAAAGATCCTCGTTGACGCTCACTCCCATGCCCGGCGGAACGTTGTCACCGCTGAACGAGCCGTTGAAGTAGAGATGAGCGTCGGTGATCGAGACGCCCGGCTTCGCCGTCACCTTGTAGGACAGCACCATGTCACCGAAGTTGCCGTCGGCCACGATGAACGGCCCCGTCAAGCGGAAGCCCTGGCCGAGCCCCGGCCCATCGGACTGGTTGACCGTCTGGACGTTGTAGATGCTCAGATCGCCCGAAATTGCCCCCGTTGTGCTCGCAGCGAAGTCGGAGAACGTGAAGTTCCCGTCCTCGGAGACGAGCGTCGCGCCCGGCTGCACGAGCGACCAGAGCGAGACCGGGATGCCGAGGGCCTGAGCCTGGCCGCTGAGCCCAACGAGAGCGAGAGCCCCGGCGATGAGAGAGAGCAAGTTGTTTCGCAGCCGCATCCTAGCCTCCACGCGATGACCCGGGTCCGGATTCGAGTGGGGGGCCCTCCACGAGAGGGCCAACCTCGGCCGGACTCAGCTGTTCGTATGGGAAGTGGTCGCGAAGCGGCGAATGTGTCAGGCAAACCTTGATTTTTCGGAGCCGCGGCCCGGTTGACGCATGCGGGTTGCCGCCCTCCTGCCGCCTGCAGCTCGGGATCCCGGGGGCCTACGGCCGCTCTTGCGTGTCTGTCGGGACCGCCCGGCGGTGGATGCCGTATGCTGGGTCCTACCCCGAGGCGGCGTAGATCCCGGGGGGGGAGGAGCCGAGATGGCGGTCGAGACGGGCCAGACGGTCGAGACGATCAAGGTTGGGGGAAGGATCCCCGCGGCCAAGCTCAAGGCCGTGACGGCCGGCGGGATCAAGGACGTAACGACGGCCGATCTCTTCGGCGGGAAGAAGGTCGTGCTCTTCGCCGTCCCGGGGGCCTTCACGCCTACCTGCTCGGCGCGACACCTGCCCGGCTTCATCGACAAGGCGGCCGAGCTGCGGTCGAAGGGCGTCGACCAGATCGTCTGTATCTCGGTCAACGACGCGTTCGTGATGGAGAGCTGGGCGAAAGACCGCGGGGCTGGTGATCGCGTCGTGCTGGTGGCCGACGGCAACGGCAGCCTCACCGAGGCGATGGGGCTCGTGCTCGACGCCACGGCTTACGGCATGGGAAAGCGCTCGCAGCGCTACGCCGCGATCGTCGAGGACGGTGTCGTGACGATGCTCGCCGTCGAGGCGCCGGGGAAGTTCGAGGTGAGTAGCGCCGAGGCCATCCTGGGGAAGCTGTGATGCTGCCGTGGATCGGGATGGCCGTGGTCGGTGCGCTGGCGCTCGTCGCGGGCCTCTTTGCGGCCTCGCGCGCGCAGGCCGCCGCCGCCGCGGGCCGCGAGCTGGAACGCCTGAAAGCCGAGCTGGAGGCGACGCGTGGGCGCGCCGGCAAGCGGGGAGACACCGACCGCAAGCGCGACGAAGAGCTCGCCGAGCTGCGCCGCCGGCTCGAGAAAACGAAGCGGCGCGTGAGCCAGGCGCGCGAGGACGAGCGCCAGGAGTCGGAACGAATTCGAGAGCTGGAGGAGAAGGTGCGCCTCGCGCAGGCCGACGCGCGCGCGATGCACACCGACCTGCAGCGTGCCGAGGCGGAGATCGAACGTCTGCGGGAGGTGCCGCGGCCGAAGCCGCCCGTGGTGGTGGCGCCCCCTCCACCGCAGCCCGTGGCCAAGGAGCCCACGCCGCCGGAGCCTCCCCGGGACGAGGCGCTCGCCCGCCGTGCGGCGGCCGCCGAGGCCGGCGTTCTGGCGCTCGAGGAGCAGCTCGTTGCCGCGCGCGTCGACGCCGAGCGGCAGCGCCGCAAGGTCGCCGCGCACGACCGTCTCTACGTGGTGTTGC
>CAYOIG010000382.1:0-6794 GCA_964403915.1 uncultured Myxococcaceae bacterium | reverse complement strand
ACGTCGGCCTGCTCGGCGATCGAGACGGCGACGATGCCGACCTTCGTCTTCGGGGTCCAGACGCCCGCCTTGTCCTTGTGGCAGATCGCTCCCCTCCCGCACAGCCCGGTGGTGGCCTTGATGACGGCCGTGCCGAGCGGCCTGACCGGTGCGGGCGACTGTGCGGATCCAGCGGCCGGAAGAAGGAGCAGCAGTGCCAGCAGGGAGATCGCCGGGGCAAGTGTGTGTGTGATGTGTCGGGTCATCGTCATGCCTTTCTTCGTCGGCGTTCGGCGCCGCGTCCACCTTCGGATTCCGTAAGTGTCGACCTTGCGGCCGCGACTGTGAGCCTAGATGATCACGCCGCGCGCCGATTCGCCAGCGGCAGACGGGCCCCGCGCGCGTCGTCCTGCCGGGCGAATGGGGGCCCGGTCGAGGGGGAAGCGAAGTGCGGGTGATCGCGGTGACGGGGTCGGCGTCGGGGATCGGAGCGGCGACCCGCCGCGTTCTCGAGGAGGCAGGCGACCGCGTGATCGGCGTCGATCTGCGGGACGCCGACGTCGAGGCGGATCTCTCGCGCCCGGAGGGCCGGACGCAGGCCATCGCCGGCATCGAGCGCGCCTGCGGCGGGACGCTCGATGGCCTCGTGGCGTGCGCCGGCCTCGGGCCCCAGGTTCCCGATCCGGCGACCATCGTCTCCGTCAACTACTTCGGAGCCGCGGAGCTTCTCGACCGGCTCCGCCCGCTGCTCGCGCGCTCGGGGCGGCCTGCCGCCGTGGCCGTCTCCTCGAACTCGGCGCCGCTCCTCGCGGCCGGGCCGAGTGCCCTCGTCGAGGCCTGCCTGCGGGACGACGAGACCGGGGCCCGGTGCCTCGCCGCACAGGGGGATGGCTTCAACGCCTACGCGGGCTCGAAGCTCGCGCTCGCGCGTTTCGTGCGGCGCCGCGCCGCCTCGGCCGCATGGGCGGGCGCCGGCATTCGCCTCAATGCCGTGGCGCCCGGCGCGGTGCGCACGCCGCTCCTCGAAGAAGGCCTCGCGCACGAGCAGCTCGGGCCCGCGATCCGTGCGTTTCCGATTCCGCTCGGCGGCTTCGGCGATCCTCGCCAGATCGCGGCCACGATCGCCTTCCTGCTCTCGGAGGCCGCCTCGTTCTGCTGCGGCTCGGTCGTGTTCGTGGACGGCGGCTCCGATGCGCTCGCGCGGCCGGAGGCCTTCTAGGCCCTGGCGCTAGGCCGGCGGAGGCAGAGCAGGCCAGACGAGCTCGTGAACCTGCCCGCCGGCCTCGACGCGGATGCGGTCACTGGGATGGTCGGCACGCACCCACGGTGCGTCGTAGCGCGGGAAGCCCGAGAGCGGAATCTCCCGCCCGCGACAACGGAGGGGACCCGTCCAGCCGAACTCGACCATGCCCCGAGACGGCGATTCCCAGCGGACGCAGAGACCGCGGATCGTGAGCGATGCGGCCGTGATGCGCTCCACGAAGCGCTCGAACGGCCCGTCGTTCGCGCGTCGTCCCAGCTCGCAGATCCAGACGTGCTCCCGGCCGCGTGCGACGAGCTCGCGGCCGCGATCCTCGCCAGCATCGGGCGAGTCGTTCCAGGCCGCCGGCTGCTGCGAGCGAAGCGCCAGATAGCCGTCGCCACGACGCGCGAAGTGCCAGCCACCGTCCTCGCGAACCTCGTCGAACTGCTCGCGCGGAAGCCAGGCGTGGGTCAGAAGCTTCTTGTTGGCGACGTGCAGGGCCGGGCGCCGGTGGATCCTGTAGAGCGCGATCAGGACGTTCTCCACCTGGGCGACGCGCGGCAGCGTGGCGCTTCCCGTCCACCACCCGGGCGAGC
Source organism: uncultured Myxococcaceae bacterium (assembly GCA_964403915.1). GTDB lineage: Bacteria > Myxococcota_A > UBA9160 > UBA9160 > UBA9160 > MYXO. The sequence goes on along the minus strand of CAYOIG010000382.1, from coordinate 4,976 downwards.
GCGCGCGGCGGGGGCCCGGATGCGTGGTGAAGCAGACCGCGTCGCCGCCGAGCGAGGCGTGCCAGGCGTGCTGCTGGTCGCCGCCGAAACCGGGGCGCCAGTCGAGCGCGCTCGAGAGCTGGTAGTCGGGCGTCCGGTGTGTGACGAGGTTCACCTCGGGCCGCGCATTGCGCGTGAGATCCCACTCGAACGCGCGCGCCAGGAGCGGCAGCAGGCGCAGCCGCGCGAGCCATTCGAGGAGCGTGCGATTCGCGGCAAATGGCGCGAAGAAGGGGTTGCTCCACCACTGCCAGCGGCCGAGCAGGCGAACGAAGCCCGCGATGCTCTTCGGGTGCGTGTAGGCCTCGAGAGAGAGCAGCTCGAAGAGGTCCTCGTCGCGGCCCGGATCGAGCCCGAAGCGCGAGAGCGCGTCGAGCGAGATCCCCATGCGCTGGCGCACCGTGACGGACGGCCGGTCGGCGTCTGCCGCGATTGCGAGCACCGCGTGCGGGGGCCGGTAGCGTGGTGAAAGCGCGAGCGAGATCGCGCTCTGGTTTTCGATGCGCGCGAAGGAGCCCGTTCCGAACACGAGCTTCATGGCATCGGTCGTGCCCTCTTCGCGGCAGCGCTTCTTGCAGCGCTCGTAGGATCGGCCGTGCGTCGTGGCGAATGTTCCGCGGAAGTGGTGAAGCGCCATGTCGAGCAGGATCACGTCCGCGACCATCGCCGCGAGCCGGCGGATCTCTTCCTCCCCGGCGAAGTCCACGAGGGACAGGACGGCGACGAGATCCTCGTCGTAGTAGACGTGCGAGAGCCATTCGCTGAACCCGGTGCGAAAGCGCATCGTGAGCCAGCGAAGCACGCGACGGCGAGCGCGCTCGTGACGCTGGCGTCCGGTCTCTCCGGTGTTCGTGAAGATCTCTTCCGGAAAGCGTTCGGCGGCGATCAGGTCCGCCGCGGCGAAGAGGATCTGGTGGTTCTCGGTCCAGGTGCAGAGCGAGTCTTCCCCCGGCTCGCTCGGGTGGTACTTGAACCCGAGTGTCGTGTGCTTTGCGCGCAGCACGAGCGCGGGCGGGAGGCGCCGGTCGTCGCCGAACTGGAGCAGGAGGCGCAGCGCGCCGTGCTGCACGAAGTCCGCGCAGTCGAGACGCGCATCCACGTAGTCGAGGGCGGCCTCGAAGAGCGGCAGATGCGCAGGGCCTCCTGCGGCGAGACGGGCGACCTCGTGGAAGACCGCGCACAGGTGCGATGGTGTCGGGCTCCTTCGCACGAAGTCGAGCAGCGCGGCGCGGCGGGTCTCGAAGTCGCCGGGCGCCGCGCGCTCCGCGTGCGGGTCCGTGAGCGGATCCGTCGGAATACCGGGCGGCGCCGGCCCGCGGGGCGAGAGCTCGTAGGCGAGGATCGGATGGCCGATCGGATCGGCGGCGGTCATGCAGCGCTCCGAGGGTCGAGGGGCGAGCGATCGCGGCCGCGAAGGTGCCTGGTGCGCAGGTCAGCGCCAGCTGCCGAGCCCGGGAATCGGCTCGGTGCGGATCTCCGCATACACACCAAAGTGATCCGTCGGCCAGATCCCATCTTCTTCGTCGTCGCAGACCACCCGGCAGACGTCGAGCTTTCCGATGCCGTTCGGCTGCGGATAGCCCGCCAGCACGTAGTCGATCCGCCGGTCGGGCTCGACGGCGACGCGGGCGTACGGATTCCGGTTCGACCAGGTGAAGCCGGGAGTGCCGTCGCCGGCGCCGCGCCAGGCGTCGTAGACGAGGGCGCTCTTGCCCTCGAGCGACTGCAGGCCGGTGAGGTAGCGGATCTCCGCCGAGTCGGGCTCGGCATTCAGGTCTCCCGCGATGACGGGCGGGAGGTCGAGGCCCGGCCGGTGACCGAGCGCGAAGGCCGCGAGTGCCACCGCCTGCCGCTCGCGGATCCAGCCGTGATGGAGCTTCCAGTTGAGGTGCGTGCAGGTGAGGCCGAGCAGCCCCCACGGCGTCTCGATGCTCACCGCGAGCGCGACGCGCCGCTCGTGATCCCCCGACTCGGGGAGCGCCAGCGCTGCGCGCTCGCGCAGCGGGAAGCGCGAGGCCACCGCGTTGCCGAAGGCGAGGGAGGGATCGCGCCAGAAGCGGGTGGCCGCAGCGAAGTCGAGATGAAAGGGCCGGTCCTCGAACAGCTCGGCGAGCTGATCGAGGGCCGGGCCGCGCAGCACCTCTTGCAGCGCTACGACATCGGGGTCGAGCCGATCGAGCCACTGACGCACGCGCGCGCGGCGGCGCTCCCAGGGCCCCTGATCGTGCCAGAGGTTGAGCGTGAGAATCTTGAGGGCCATCCGTGCTCCCGGGTGACGAAGATCAAACCCTATCATCTCCCGTGCGTCGCCCATCTGCTTGATCCTCCGGCGCACGGAACTACCGTCCGCGCAGCGAGGCCGGCTGGCGCACGAGGGGAGTGAAATGAAGGAGTGTTTCATCCCCGCGAACGCCGCAGCCAGCGCGGCGCGCTAGCGGCCCATGGCTCCGGGGCTGCTGGCCGGCGCTGCGCGCGTGGCGTTCCCGCTGCCGCCCGGCGCTGCGCTCATGGGCTACGCGCTGCGGCAGGGCGGGGCGAGCGGCGTGCTCGACCCGCTATTCGCGCGGGCCGTCTACCTGCGCGGCGGGAGCGATCTGCTGATCGTCGCGCTCGACGTCTGCCTGCTCGCGCCCGCGCAGGCCGCAGCGGTGCGCACGCAGATCTCGGCGCGAGCCGGGATCCCGCAGGAGCGGATCGTGGTCACCTGCATCCACACGCACTCGGGCCCGGATACGGGGCTCGGCGCGCTGATGGCGGGCCAGCCGGCGGGTGAACACGTGGCGCCGCTGCTCTCGGCAGCGGTCGAGGCCGGAGTGCGGGCTGTAGCGCTGGCCGCGCCCGCCCGGCTCGGCCTCGGCTCGACACGGCTCTCGATCGGCCGCAACCGGCGTCGTCTCGGCGCGGCCGTCGACCCTGCGGCGCGCATCGTTCGCATCGACCACCGGGACGGCGCGCCGCTTGCGATCGTCTGGCTCCACGGCTGCCATCCGACGGTTCTCGGCCACGAGAACCTCGCCTACTCGGCCGACTGGCCCGGGGAAGCGAACGCCGCGATCGAGGCGGCGCTGCCCGGTGCGCTCTCTCTCTTCCTGCTCTCGGCGCACGCCGACGTCGATCCGCGAACGCGCGGGCTGCAGGATCTCGCGCGCGCGAACCGCAGCCTCGGCGAGAGGGCGGAGGTGATGCGCAGCCTCGGCCGCGAGGCCGGCGCCGCGGTCGCGGAGGCTGCGGGCGCGATCGTTCCCCACGGCGACGCGCCTCTTCGGATTGCGCGGGGGGGCGTGACGCTGCCCGTCCACGGGGGCGCGGAGGAGGTGGCGGCGGCCGAGGCCCTCGCGCAGCGCCGGCGCGAGGCGCTGCTTGCGCTCGGCCTCGCGCCCGACACGAAGCTGCGTACGCAGGAGCTCTACCAGCGCGCCGACGCGTGCGTGGCCACGCTGCTGGCCGAAGAAGCCCGCGAATGCATTGCGCGCGTGCGCCTCTACCTGCGCGACCGTGCGGCGCCGGCCTTCGCCGGCGGCCGGGCGCCGCGGGTCGAGGTGCAGGCGCTCCAGATCGGCGAGGCCCGCTGGCTCGCTCTCCCGCTGGAGCCCACCGTGCGCGTGGGCCTCGACTGGTCGGCGAGAAGCGGCTCCGCCTCGTCTGCCGTGCTCTCGATCGCCAACGGCTGGCTGCGATACCTGCCCCATCCCGAAGACTTCGCCGAGCCCGGGGCCCACCAGGGGTACGAGGTTCTGACCTCCACCTTCGTCCCCGAGGCGGCCCGGCTGCTGCTGGAGGCCGGGCAGGCCCTCCTGGAAGAGTGAAAACGACATTGATTTTCATTGTCCTCCTGCTAGGCTTCTCCTCCGGGAGACGCCACGTGATCGTCTGTCACTGCAAGGGGATCTCGGACCGCGACATCCGGGCAGCCGTGCGCGCCGGCGCCGGCTCGGTAGCGGCCGTGGGCGCCCGCTGCGCCGCAGGCACGGACTGCGGCGGCTGTCATGCCGTGATCGACGAGATCCTGCACGCGGAGCGGGCGCCGGAGGGCCGCTCCGGGGCTGGCGTCTACGGCCGTCTCGCCCCCTCGCGCTGATCGCCCCCGCGTCCTAGGTTCGATCGAGGCCACCACGGGGGAGACTGCGTGCAGGGAGATCGCGAGATCATCGAGGCGCTCAACGGGATCCTCACGGCGGAGCTCACGGCCGTCAGCCAGTACTTCATCCACTCGCGCATGTGCGAGAACTGGGGCTACCAGCGGCTCGCCAAGCAGAAGTACGAGGAGTCGATCGGCGAGATGAAGGATGCCGACCGGGTCATCCGGCGCATCCTCTATCTCGAGGGCGTGCCCAACATGCAGCGCCTCGGCTCGGTGCGCGCCGGCGAGGATGCGATCGAGCAGCACCGGCTCGACCTCGAGATGGAGAAGGCCGCCATCGTCCGTTACAACGAGGCGATCGTGCTCTGCGCACGCAAGGGCGACAACGGCACGCGCGATCTCCTCGAAGAGATCCTGCGCGGCGAGGAGCACGGCGCCGACTGGCTCGAATCGCAGCTCCACATCGTCGAAGAAATTGGCAAGGAGCGCTACCTGGCCGAGCAGATTCACGACTGATCCGGCGCAGCGCTGGCGAGTCGTCGCCCAGGGCCGCTGCGGCAGAGTCTCAGTCCTGCACGCCGATCACGGAGAAGCCCTCGCGACCGGCCGCCTGCGCGAGACGGCGATCGAAGCAGACGAACCCGATTCCGGACGCAGGGTCTCCCGCGACCTCGATCGCCGCGGCGAGCTGCAGCGCGTCGGCTCCGCGAAGCGGGTGCGAGCGCAGCAGGCGCTCTGCGAGGTGGCGGACGCGGGTGCTCGGCTGGACCTCGTCCCAGATCTCGGAGAGGCGACGCAGGCGATCGAGAGCGCTCGTCATGGCGCCGGCCGTGATGCCGCCCTCGCGCTCCAGCCG
>CAYOIG010000381.1:0-3272 GCA_964403915.1 uncultured Myxococcaceae bacterium | reverse complement strand
TTCGACCGAGAGCGAAACGGCGTCGAGGGCGAGGCGCCCGGGCACGAAGGACTTCGAGATGTCGGAGAGGGTGACGGCGGGAGGGTGTGCGCCTTTCAGAAGCTTCCCCGCGGCACCTGAAGCTCGCCCGAGCGGATCCGTGCTGTGGTCTCCACGATCTCCTGCAGGGCGGGTGCCGGCACGCGGCTCGCGAGATTCGCGTTCATCACGAAGCTCACGATACCCTCTTTCATGCCGAGGCGGATCGGCGCGGCCTCGAAGCGCCCCTCCTTCACGCGCCGCGCCACCTCGACGAAGGCCGCCGGGATGTCGAGCACCGCGGAGGCGAGCACCACGCCCGGCGCCATCGCGTTCTGGTTGCGGTTGGTGCCGAAGGCGTAGACCTGGGAGCCCGCCTTCGCGCGCTCCTCCACGGCCTGGAACACGCCGCGACCCGCGTCGTTCACCTGGTGGAGCAGCAGGTCGGCCCCTTCGTCGAGCAGGGCCAGCGCCGCCTCGCGCGCGGCACCGACATCGTCGAATCGACCGAGGAAGACCTCGCGCACCGAGACGCCCGGCCGGGCCGCTTCTGCTCCGCCGCGAAAGGCGACGAAGGTGCTTCGGATCGAGGGCAGGTCGACGCCACCAATCAGCCCGAGCCGGCCGGTCTTCGTCATGCGCGCGGCGAGAACGCCGCACAGGTACGTGGCCTGCTCCAGCTCGAAGACCATGGGCGCGACGTTCGGGAGCACCGTGCTCCCCGAAGTGGTGACGAAGACGGTCTTCGGGTAGAGCGGCGCAACCTTCGCAGCCGCCTCCTGGTATTCGAAGCCGTGTCCGAAGACCAGGTCGTAGTGCGCCTCGCCGTAGCTCCGGAACTCCTCCTCGAACTGCGCGGGTGTCTTCGTCTCGACGTTGCTGACGTCGGCGCCGAGCTCGGTCTGGAGGCGCCTGAGCCCCTCGTAGGCCGACTGGTTCCAGCCACCGTCCGAGATCGATCCGGGCGTCAGGAGCGCCACGCGGAACGCTTTCGGCGCGCTGGCATCCGGCGTAGCCGGGCCGTCGCAGCCGACGAGCGGTGCAAGGAGCAGACTCCCCGCAAGAGCGAAGGCGGCCCGAAGCGACATGGCGCGCGAGTATCGCAGCGGAGGGCGGCCCGTCAACGAAGGGGCGCACGGCCCGCTCCGTACGCCTCGCGCCGGCTCAGCGGATGCTGCGGCCCGCGATCAGGCTCTCGAGGCTCTGGCCTCGCACCGTGAACTCCTCGGTCTCGCTGAAGACCTTGAGGGGCACCCATCCGGGCACCTCCGAGAGGCGAGGCATCCCCTGGGTCATGGCGCCCGTCGGGTCGATCACCCACGGATCGTTCCTGTTCTCGAACCAGAGCGTCACCATGTGGTGTTGCTTGTCCGAGGGTCGAAACACGATCGCGCGGTAGACCTCGTCGTCGCGGAAGCCGAGATCGCGCAGGTAGTGGTAGGTCAGCAGCTCGAGGCCGTCGCAGTCATCGCCATTCCGGGAGAGCGTCTCGGCGAGGGTCGCCCAGTGATCCACGGGCCCGTCCGGGATGTAGTGCTGCTTCGCGGTCGACTGGATCCAGGTCGCCACCTCGCGGGCCATCGAGCGCTTGCGCTCGGCGCGGAAGGCAAAGTACTCGGCGCGCAGATCGCCCCTGGGCATCGCTCCACGGGCCGCGCGGTCCTCGGCCGCCGCCGCCGGGTTGGATACGGAAGCCGCCGGTCGCAGCAGCTCGACGTCCGGCAGCGCCCGCTCTCGCGCCTGCCAGCTCGCAATCTGCGGCGTCCAGGGGTCCTCGGTCATGGGCGCTTCGAAGAAGCGTACGCTGCTCGCGGCCATCTTCGACGGCGTCGCGCAGCCGGCCCCCAGCGAGAGGGCCGAGAGCAGGGCCGTGAGCCCGAGAATCGTGGTGCGAAGCGAGCCCCTCATCACTCCGGAGGTTCGGCTCCGGGCTTCGGGCGCTTGAGTCTAACTATGCGGTTTTGAAAGGTTTTATTCGATCGCTGCGAGAAATCCGAGGCGCTTCCGGGGGCCTGCGCCCCCACCTGCCGGTGCAGCTCTGCAACGGCCGGGAGCAGCCGCGCGGCAGGCCTGCGGCAGCGACCTACGCCGGAATGTCGAAGAGGTGGACGAGGACGAAGAGCAGGATGAAGAAGCAGGTCATGGCCGGGATTCCCCCCACGACATAGGCGACGGCAACACGGTCGAGCTGGCCTCGGGACGACATCGAAGGCTCCTCCTCTCCGTCGCGGCGGGACGGCGGCGCGAGGCTAGCCGCCGGAAGAGCGCCTGAAAAGGAGAGCCCCGTGAGGGGCGGCGCTCACGGCTCCGGCTGCACCCGCTGGCCGTCCCGGGCGGGGGGCTCGCCGATCACCAGTTCCTCGCCGCCCTCGAGACCCGAGGAGATCCTCACCAGGTCGCCGAGGATCCCGGCCTGCTCGACGAAGGTCTGGCGCGCGCGGCCCTGGGCCACGACCCAGACGTAGCTCCGGCCATCCGGTCCCCGATGCATCGCACTCGTAGGCACCAGCACCCGCGGCCCGGTGGTACCGGGCGGCGGAGGGTCGCCGAGGAAGGAGACCCGGGCGCTCATGTCGGGCAGCAGCCGTGCGTCCGGCGCATCGAGACGAACCTCGACCTTGAGCGTTCCCTTCTGCCGGTCCACCTGCGGATAGAGCTTCACGACGCTGGCCGGATAACGCGTGTCGGGCGCCGCATCGGGCGTCACCTCCGCGCGCTGCCCCAGGTGGATCCGGGGCAGGTCGCTTTCATTGATGTCGATCTCTGCCCGCACCTCGGTCATGTTCGCGAGCCGCACCAGATCGCCCGAGCCGGAGAAGCCACCGGGCACGGCGATCTCACCGGCCTCCTTCAGCTTCGCCAGCACGATCGCGTCCGTCGGCGCGCGCAGCACCGTGTGCTCGAGTTCGAGCTCGGCCTCGCGCAGGGCGGCCGACGCCTCGCCGATGGCGGCTTCGGCGAGCGCGAGCTCGTTGATCCTGACGTCCAGCTCCTGCTTCGAGAGAGAGTCGCGCGCGCGCAGCTCGCGGCCGCGGGCGAGCTGCGCCCGCGCCAGCTCGGCGCGGGCCCTGGTCGACGCGAGCCGCGCGCGCGCCCGATCGGCCGCGGCGCGGTACTCGCGATCATCGAGCTCGACCAGCGCCTGGCCCTGCTTCACGCGGTCGCCTTCCTCCGCGAGATAGCGAGCCACCCGCCCCGGCACGCGAGCGCCGACGGAGACCACCCGGTCTCCCGGCACGAGATAGCCGGCGCCG
>CAYOIG010000380.1:0-6195 GCA_964403915.1 uncultured Myxococcaceae bacterium | reverse complement strand
CAGCGTCCATCTCGCGATGAACCAGCCGCCGCAGTACGCCGCGGCCGAGTTCGATCCCGACGTGAACCAGGCCTGGGTCGTGAATCTCGGCTACGAGAGCCCGGGCGAGATCGACCGCCACTGGCAGGAGGTGCGCGCGGGGCGCCTGCCCGATCCGCGCCCGAATGCGGCGGTCAACTCGCTCTTCGATCCGACCGATGCGCCCGCGGGCGGCTACACCGGGCTGCTGCGCCACTTCGCGCCCTATGCGCTCGCGGATGGCGGCCCCGAGGCCTGGGACCGCGTGGCGCGCGACTACGGCCGCCGCTGCATCGAGAAGTGGCGGGAGTTCGCTCCGAACCTTCGCGACGACGCCATTCTCGAGTGGGCCACCTACACGCCGCTCGACATCGCACGCCGCATGCCGAACATGGTGCGCGGCGACTGGATGGGCGGCCTCATCGACCTCGACAACATGCTCGACCGCCGGCCCTCCCCTGCCCTCGCGCAATACCGCACGCCCGTCGCGGGCCTCTATCTCTGCGGCGCAACGCAGCATCCCCACGGCTTCGTGACCTTCGCTCCTGCCTACAACGCGCTGCAGGCGATCTCCGAAGACCACGGCGTCGAGCGATGGTGGAGGTAGCGGCGTGGCGAACGCGACCGTGCTCGTGCGCCTCGACGAGAGCGCGGCGAGCGGCCTTGCGAGCATCGTGTTCCAGTTTCTCTCGCAGGATCTCGCCGACTTCGAGCACAAGCGCCGCCTCGCGGCGCGGCTGCGCGGGCGCATCGCGATGACGGCCTCGGATCACGACGTCACCGTGACGCTCGCCTTCACCGGCCGCGAGATCGTGATCTTCGATGGCGAGCAGGCGGACGTCGACGCCTCGATCGCAGGGCCGCATGCGGCGCTGGTGCGCCTGCTGCAGGGGGAGACGCATCCGCTGCGGGAGCACCTGCGCGGCCGGCTCCGCGTGCGCGCACGCCTGCGCCGGATCCTGCTGCCGCTTCGCCTCCACCGCCTGGTGAGGCTCACGCCGGGAGCTTCCGATGCCTGCTGAGACCTACGACGTCGCGATCGTCGGCGGCGGTCACAACGGCCTGTGTGCCGCGGCCTATCTCGCCCGCGCGGGACAGAAGGTGGCGGTCTTCGAGAGCCGCCACGAGGAGGCGGGCGCCGTCCACACCTCCGAGGCCACGGTGCCGGGCTTCTGGCACAACCTCCATGCGCAGTACATGGAGTTCATCGACTACATGCCCTTCTACCACGACTTCGATCTGCCGGGCTTCGGCGCGCGCATGATCAAGCCCGAGTGCCAGGTGGGCATGGCCTTCGCCGACGGGCGACCTCCGCTGCTGATCTACACGCCCGAGCTCGAGGAGAAGACGCATCGCAGCATCGCGTACTTCTCGAAGCACGACGCCGACGTGTTCACGGACGTGCGGCGCAAGGTGATGGCGAGCGACCGTGCGATCGCGGCGATGCTCTACGGGCCGCGCGATCCCGCGGCCACGGTCGGCGCGCTCGGCAGGCTGTGGGCGGATCTCGGCATGAGCCCGATGGACATGGCGAAGCCGGCCAAGGAGCTGATCGATCGCCTGTTCGAGTCGACCGAGCTGCGGGCCGTGCTCTACCGGCAATGCCTCGAGTGGGGCGCCGACCCACACCAGGGCACGGGCTTCGCCTTCGTGATCTGCTGCCTCTGGCTCTGCGGCATCCACTACCTGGTGGTCGGCGGCACGCACATGCTCGGCCATGCGATGGCGGGAGCCTGTCTGCGCGAAGGGGTGAGCCTCCGCTACAACCATCGCGTCCGCGAGATCACGACGCGGGAGTGCCGTGCGACGGGCATCGTGCTCGACGACGGCCGCAGCGTCGAGGCGAAGATCGTCGTCTCGAACCTCGACGTCCGCACCACCTACTACGGGCTCGTGGGCGAGGAGATCATCACGCCCGAGATGCGGACCGTGGTCGAGAATTGGCGCTTTGGCCCGGAGCATTGCCTCGGCACGCCGTCTTTTGCGCTGCACGCGCCGCCCGACTACAAGTCGGCCCGCCACGATCCGGACATCAACCGCTGCTTCTACACCATCGTCGGCTACGAGACCGCCGAGCAGGTCTCCGAGTACATCCTGCAGGCCTTCGCGGGCCGGCCTCCCGATCGCCCCGCGGCGGGAACCTGGGTGAACACGCTCTGGGATCCGAGCCAGGCCCCGCCGGGCAAGCACGCCATGAACGGCTGGTTCTTCTTCCCGAAGGCGTCGGATCTCTCCGAGGCCGAGTGGAACGAGGTGCGGGCCACGTACAACGCGCGCTTCCTCGAGCTCTGGCAGCGGCACGCTCCGAACATGACCCGCGACAACGTGATCGCCGATGCGCTCTACACCCCGCTCGACATCGAGCGCGAGATGGGAATGCCCGAGGGCGATTTCGGTCACGGACGCCCGACGTCTCTCTCGGCCCTCGCGATGGGAGAGTCGCCGGCCCGCCGCCAGGGCCGCACCGGAATCGCGGGGCTGTATCTGTGCCCGGGCAACGGCGTGAGCGCGGCACCGGGCTATGCCGCTTTCAAGGCGATCGCGGAGGACTTCGGCCTGCCCGAGGTCTGGAAGCGCGACGATCGCGGCTACTGAGGATCCCATGCCCGACATCTACACCGCACAGTGGTACGACGCGCTCCAGGCGCTCCTCAATCGGAACCCGGAGGTGGAGAAGAACGCTCCGCGCGGGCGGCTCAAGGTGCTGGCAGAGATCCGCGGCGACGGCCCGTCTCCCTACGTCGCGGCGGGCGAGCGTCTCTGGTTCGTCGTCCATCTCGACGATGGCCGCTGCACCGAGTATCTGCAGGTTGCGGAGCCGCCGCCGCGCCGGGAGTTCGACTTCCTCTTCGAGGTGCCGGCTTCGGTCTTCGAAGGCGTCGCCGCGGGCACCGTCGACCCGATCGGCGCCGGGCTCAAGGGAACGATCCGCATCACCGGTGACATGCGGATCCTGATCCGCCACGCGGATCTCGTGAACGTGCTGCACCGCGTCTATGCGCGCGAAGTCGAAACGAGCTGGCCGAAGGGACGGCCGCCGTACGCTGGAGGACCGACATGAAGCTGAACCGCCGCGAGTTCCTGGGGCACGGTGCCGTGCTCGCACTCTCTCTCGGGCTGCTCCGCGCTGCGCCCGCGAGCGCTGCATCGGCCGACGCACCGGCGGGCGCCGCCGCGTCGGCCGCTCCCGCATACTCCGACTGGCAGGACCTCTACCGCAAGCGCTGGAAGTGGGACCGCGTCGTCTACTCGTCCCACGGCCGTGCCAACTGCATGTCGGCCTGCTCGTGGAGCGTCTTCGTCAAGGACGGCCTGGTCTGGCGCGAGGAGCAGAACGCGGTCTACGAGGCGGCCGAAGGCGCTCCCGACTTCAACCCGCGGGGCTGCCAGAAGGGCGGCTGCTACTCGCACATGATGTACGAGCCCTCCCGGCTGCTTCATCCGATCCGCCGCGTGGGCGAACGCGGCGCGGGCAAGTGGAAGCGCATCTCCTGGGACGAGGCGCTCGGTGCGATCGCCGACGCCATGATCGACGCATCCGTCGCGAACGGCACAGGCACCGTCGTCTACGACAATGGCACCACGAATCTCGACTTCGGCCCGGATCACACCGGAGAGACGGAACTGTTCCGGCTGCTCGGCTGCACGAACATCGAGTCGTGGGCGGGCGTGGGCGACATGCCGCACGGCGCGACGCAGACCTGGGGCATGTACAACTGCGAGGGGACGTCGGACGATTGGTTCAAATCCGACTTCATCATGGTCTGGGTGGGCAACCCGTCGTACACCCGCATTCCCGACATGCACTTCATGCACGAGGCGCGCTATCGCGGCGCGAAGCTCGTGGTGATCGCGCCCGACTACAACGCGACCGCTGTCCACGCAGACTACTGGATCAACCCGCGCATCGGGAGCGACGCGGCCCTCGCGCTCGCGATGGCGCAGGTGATCGTCGAGGAGAAGCTGTTCAAGGCGGACTACATCCGCGAGCAGACCGACCTCGCGATTCTCGTACGCGAGGACACCCGGCGCTATCTGCGCGGCGCAGATCTCTCCGCCGCGGGCGGCAAGGACGTGCTCCAGTTCTGGGACGAGGCCACGGACCGACTCGCCGTGGTGCCGGGCTGCGAGGGAGAGGGCTCGACGTCGCTCGCCCTCGGCAAGCTCCGCCCGGCTCTCACGGGCCGCCGTGAGGTGACGCTCGCCGACGGCAAGAAGGTCGGCGTGCGACCGCTCTTCGAGCTTCTGCGCGAGCACCTCGATGCCGGATACAAGCCCGAGCAGGCGGCGGCCATCACGGGCGTCGCACCGGGAACCATCCGTCGCCTCGCCCGTGAGCTCGCGAAGGCGAACTCGGCGATGATCTTCTCCTCGTGGGGAGCGTGCAAGCACTACCACAGCGATCTCGTGCAGCGGTCGGAGATCCTGCTGATGGCGCTCACGGGCAACCAGGGCAAGTCGGGCGGCGGCCTGCGCGTGGCGGCCTGGTGGGACGTCGACGGCCAGCGCGCGCTGTGGAGCCACTCGGGACCGGCGTGGATGTCGGCGAGCGAGAAGCTGAAGCTGCTCTACAAGACGAAGGTCGGCGACGGCCTGTCCTGGCGAGAGTTCGAGGAGCTCGCCGTCAGGTCGAAGGAGTTCAGCGGCAACCTTCCGACGATGTCGTTCCTGTACGCGCACGGCGGCTACAAGGAGCTCTGGGACCGGCCGGAGATGCACGACGCCGACCAGCCCCGGCCGACGGCGGCGTACATGAAGGAGGCCGTCGAGAAGGGCTGGATCCCGGTGCGACCGCTGCCCGGTATCGATCCGAAGGTCTACTATTTCACGGGCGTGAATCCGCTGCGCCGCTGGCCTGCCCCGCAGATCGCACAGAAACACCTCTGGCCCAAGCTCTCGATGATCGCGAGCGTCAACACGAAGATGAGCACCTCGTCGCTGATGGGCGACATCGTGCTGCCGGCGGCCGGCTGGTACGAGCGCGACCTCATCAAGTACACCGAGGCGTACATCCCGTACCTGGTGCTGAATGGCAAGGCGGTCGAGCCGCTCGGCGAGTCGAAGTCCGAGTGGGAGATCTCGGGCCTGCTGGCGAAGAAGATCCAGGAACGGGCAAAGGCGCGCGGCATCACGAAGGTGCGCGACGCCGCGATGAAGGGCGAGGTCGATCTCTCGACGGTCTACGACGCGTGGACCGCCGACGGAAGACACCACGAGACCGATCCGCGTGCCGCGCTCGACGAGATCCTCAAGAACAACAAGCTCACCGGGAACAAGGGCTACGACGAGGCGGCGAAGACGGGCGTCCTGCCCGTCGTTCACGCGGAAGGAAAGCCGGGCGCGCTGTGGGCGCTCGGCACGCGCTACAAGCCCGGAAAGACGGTCTTCCCGCACGAGCGCTTCGTGCAGGAGAAGGAGGCCTGGCCGACCTTCTCGGGTCGCCAGCAGTTCCTGATCGAGCATCCGTGGTTCGAGGAGGCCGGGGAGAGGCTCCCCGTGCACAAGGAGCCGCCGAAGGCCGGCGGCGATCACCCGCTGCTGCTCACCGGCGGTCACACACGCTGGTCGATCCATGCGATCTGGCGCGACTCCTCGCTGATGCTGCAGCTCCAGCGTGGCGAGCCCGCCGTCTTCGTCGCGGTGAAGGACGCGAAGGAGCGCGGCGTCGCGGACGGCGACCGCATCCGCGTCTTCAGCGACATCGGCGCCTTCGAGTCGAAGGCGAAGGTCTCACCCGCGCTGCGGCCGGGGCAGGTGGTCGTCTACCACGCGTGGGAGCCGTACCAGTTCAAGAACTGGAAGGGCCAGCAGGAGCCCGTCGCGGCGCCGTTCAACCCGCTGCACCTCGCGGGCGACTACGGCCAGATCCACTACCGCGGCATCTACAGCGGGCCCGGGCACCATCCGCGCGCGCAGCGAGTCGACTTCGCGCGAGCGTAGATCGGCAGCCTCGGCGTGCGGTAGATCGGCGAGAGTTACCCCGCCCGTGCCAGCAGGATCTCGCGGAAGGTCTCGGGGTCGCGCCGCGCCGGCTCGGAGCTCTCGATGAACCCGCGCAGCATCTCCGCGAAGCGCAGCGGATGTTCGACGTGGAGGAAGTGCCCGGCCCCTTCGAAGATCTCGAGCCGGCTTCCCGGCAGGATCGCGTGCGCTGTGTGCGCGTGCGAGACCGGGATG
>CAYOIG010000379.1:0-2370 GCA_964403915.1 uncultured Myxococcaceae bacterium | reverse complement strand
GCAGCTCCGCATCGCCGAGCAGTATCTGACGCAGTTCGGAAACCTCGCGAAGGAGGGCAACACCTTCGTCGTGCCCGCGAATCTCTCCGACCTCTCGTCGATGCTCGCGCTCGCGACGGGCATCTTCCGGGGCGAGCGGCCCGCGGAGGCCGGGCCTCAGCGGGCCGTCTGAGACGAGGCGAGCCCGAAGCGCCGGAGCGGGAGCCACGAGACGGCGAAGGCGGCGGAAGCGAGCAGGAACAGCGCGCGATAGGCGAGCCGCTCGTCGATGCCGAGGGCGATTGCGCCCTGGAGGGCGAGCCCCGCGAGCAGCGGCGCAAGCGCGTAGGCGACGGAGGCCGTTGCCGCTGCCGACGTGAGCACGGCGGTCGGGTTCTCCGCGGGCGCGAGCGAAAAGAGCACGTTGGTGTCGGCCACGCCGAAGGCGGCGTGGAGCGCCGCGATGCCGCAGAACAGCGTCGCCGCGAGGGCCACACTGCCGGGGCCCGGCTCGCGGACCAGACAGAAGCCGGCCGCGAGTACGGCGAGGCCGATCGCGCTCGCGCTGAAGATCGGCGCCGAGCCGATGCGATCGGCCGCGCGCCCCGCGACATAGAGCGCGAGCAGGCTGCCGACGAAGCTCGCGAGCGTGGCCAGCAGCACCTGCGCGTCGCTCATTCCGATCACACGCCGCATGACGACGATCGCGAACGGCATGAGGGCCCGTCTTGCGCCGCCGCAGAGGGAGACGCCGAGCAGGTAGCGGCGGAGGTCTGGATCCGCGACCAGATCGCGCAGCGCACGCCGCGCACGGATGCGCTCTCCCGTGCCGCCCGAACGCTCGGGCAGGCGCCAGACCAGACCGACGCGCGCGAGCCCGCAGAGCCAGGCTGCCCCGAAGACCGGGCCAAAGGCGCCGGGATGTGCGGAGAGCCAGCGCTGCACGCCGACGAACGATGCGATCAGCGCCACGTGCCAGGTGCTGCGCAGGGTGCCGAAGAAGCGGCCGATGCGGTCCGGCGGCACGTAGCCGTGTAGCAGCGGGAACCACGGCGTTTCGGCGATGCCGAGACCCGCGGCGACGACGGCGAAGCTCGCGAGCGCGAGCGCGGTGCCGGCGCTTCCGGACATGGCCGCGAGCGCCGGGAAGAAGAGCAGCGGAAGTGCGCCGGCGAGAGCGATCCACTGGCCCGTGAGCAGCAGCGTGCGCTTGCTGACCCAGGTGAGGGTGCGCAGCGAAGGGAGCTGGAGCAGCGCCGCAAGCGGGTCGAAGGCACGCTGCATCCCGACGGCTGCGTCGCCCGCGCCGAGAGAGACCAGCGCGAGGGTCGGGAGGTCCTCCGTGAACAGGCGACGGAAGGTCATCTGCAGCGGCTGGCTCGTGAGGGCGATCCGGCGTCCGCGGGCCTGCTCTTCCGGCGGGAGCGCGGGGTGAGCCGCGCCGCCTGCGGCGTCGGCCGCGGTCGGCGGCGAGTCGTTCATGGCCCGAGCGTCCCGCGGCGGCGGCGGTGCTTCAAGGGGCCTGCCGAACTTGGCTGGCCCGATCGTTCCCCTACTCTCGAGCTCGCGCCGGCCGCGGGGGCCGCAGAGGAGCGAATGCCGACCCGAGCCTTCCTTTGCCGATTCGCCGTGCCCCTGGGCGTCTTGCTCCTGCTAGCCGTGTCGATCCGTGCGGAGCCCGCGGCAACGACGGCCGACGGGGAGTGGCCCGCCTACGGTCGCGACGCCGGAGGCTCGCGCTTCTCTCCTCTGGCCGACATCACGCCTGCCAACGCAGCGAAGCTCGCGCCTGCCTGGACCTTCCATACCGGTGAGATCGACGAGGTGAAGCAGGCGAAGTGGAAGAACGCGACCTTCGAGGCGACGCCGATCCTCGTGGACGGCACGCTCTACTTCTGCACGGGCCAGGGGCGCATCTTCGCGCTCGATCCGGAGAGCGGGCGCGAGCGCTGGCGCGTGGATCTCGGCCTCGTGAAGGGCATTGGCCGCTCGGACGCCGCGTGTCGGGGCGTCTCGACCTGGGTCGATCCCGCCGCGCCTCTCGGCGCGGCCTGCCGGCGCCGGATCGTGACGGCCAGCCTCGATGCGCAGCTCGTTGCGATGGATGCCACGACGGGAGCGCGTTGTGCCGACTTCGGCGAGGACGGCGCCGTGGATCTGAGCGCCGGCATCGCGAATGCGAAGCGCGGCCATTACGCCGTGACGTCGCCCCCGGCCGTGATCGGCGATCTGCTCGTGGTCGGCTCCGCCGTCGGAGACAACAAGCGCACCGACGATTCGAGCGGCGTGGTGCGCGCCTACGACGCGCGAACGGGCGCGCTGCGCTGGGGCTGGGATCCCATCCCCCGCAGCCCGGAGGATCGGGCCTGGAAGACCTGGAAGGACGGCAGC
>CAYOIG010000378.1:0-7732 GCA_964403915.1 uncultured Myxococcaceae bacterium | reverse complement strand
ACGGACGGGCTGCTGGCGCCGCCGACGACCGTGATCGACGACGCTCTCACGGAGGCGACGGCGATCCCGGACGACGTCGCGAACGCGCTCGTGAACCCGGTGCCGGCCGATCTGCGCTCTCTCGAGAACGGAAAGAAGAGGTACGACACCTTCTGCGCGCCCTGTCACGGCCTCACCGGCATGGCTGACGGGCCGGTGGCGAAGGTCTTCCTCGGGGTGCTCCCCCTGGTGGTCTCGAAAGGCCGCACCGACGGCCATCTCTACACGACGATCGAGTACGGCCGGCGCCGCATGCCCGGGTACGGCCGTCTCACGCTGCAGGAGCGCTGGGACATCGTGAACTACATGCGATACCTGTTTCCGACCGGCCAGAAGAGCGTCGCGTCGGCAGCGCCGAGTGGAGGCCGCCCGTGACTGCCATCAAGGAGCCGCTGGCCGAGGTTGCGAGGCCGCGGGGGATTCCGGGCGTGCTGCTGGCGGCATGTCTCGCGCTCGCGGCCGTCGGCGTGCTGTCGTTCTTCTACGGCCTGTCGACGGATGCCGCCGTGGCTTGGCGCGCCTTCCACGTGAACTTCCTCTACTTCGCGGGCCTCGGACAGGGCGGCGTGGTGATCGCCGCCATCTTCGTCACCGTGGGCGCGCACTGGCCCGGCCCCGTGCGGCGCATCGCCGAGGGGCTGGCGGCCTGGGTGCCGGTTTCGTTCGTGCTCGGCATCATCGGCT
The DNA here is from genome assembly GCA_964403915.1 of uncultured Myxococcaceae bacterium. Classification (GTDB taxonomy): domain Bacteria; phylum Myxococcota_A; class UBA9160; order UBA9160; family UBA9160; genus MYXO. Next base: position 7,009 of record CAYOIG010000378.1, on the reverse strand, counting down.
TCCTCGGCCGTGACCACATCTATCCGTGGATCGCGAGCCCCGTGCCGGCCAAGGCCGCCTGGCTCAACGTGCCGCGGCTCGTCACCGTGGACCTTTTCATCCTCGGCCTGCTGGCGCTCTTCTCCATGCTCTTCCTCTACCACTCCGCCCGTCCGACGCTCTACGGTGTCGAGATGACGGGCGCGGCGCGCGGCATGGCGGCGCGCTGGACGAGCGGCTGGCGAGGGGAGGACCTCGAGCGCGAGCGCTCGGCGCGGAGCCTGAAGCGCATCGCTCCGGCTCTGCTGCTGATCTTCGCCTTCGGCTTCTCGATCCTCGGCTTCGATCAGGTGATGTCGCTCTCTCCGATGTGGTACTCGAACCTGTTCGGCGCCTACTTCTCCTGGGGCGCCTTCCTCACGGCCGTCTCGGCCACGGCGCTGCTCACGGTCCTTCACAGCAGCGCGCCCGGCCTCGAAGGCGAGATGAGCGCCGGCCGCCTGCACGACATCGGGAAGATGCTCTTCGCCTTCTCGATCTTCTGGATGTACCTGTTCTGGTCGCAGTACCTGCCGATCTGGTACGGGAACCTCCCCGAAGAGACCTTCTTCCTCGAGGCGAGGCTCGGCTCGCAGTTCTTCCAGAGCACCTGGAACATCGACTGGTCTCGTCTCGACGAGCCCTGGGTGAAGGTCACGCTCGCGGCCTGGATCGGCTGCTGGGTGGTGCCCTTCTGGGCGCTCCTCGGCCAGCGGCCCAAGCGCACGCCGGCGATTCTCGGCTCCGTGGCCGCGGTCTCGCTGCTCGGATTCTGGATCGAGCGCAACGTGCTGGTGTGGCCGTCGCTGGCTCCGAAGGACCCGGGCTCCTGGCTGGGGCCCGTACAGCTCGGCATCGCGCTCGGCTTCCTCGGGGCCTTCACGCTGGTCTACCTGACGTTCACCCGCGTGTTTCCGTCGCTCGCCGTACCTCGACGAACCTAGCCGGCTGGGGAAGATTCTCCGGGTGAGCGAAGAGACCCTTTCCCCGGAGGTCGAGAGCTTCGCACTGCGCGGGGGCCGGCGGGCGCTCACGCTGCACGCGACCGGCCTTCGCCATACGGCGTCCTGGCTGGGCGGTGGTGAGGGCTTCACCGGCTACGACGAGATCACGGATCTCGTCGTCGGCCGCCGCGGTCTGCGGGTCGGCACCCGAAACGGCGTGCTGCTGCTGTCGCGTCGCACCTTCCGCGACCCTCGGGAACCGGAGCGCCTCGCCGGAGCGCTCGTCCGGCGCATCGGCGCCACGCCCGGCGGCAGCCTCCAGCTCGCCCGCATGGCCGCTCTGGAGCAGCTCGCCGGCCGGAGAGGCCTGCCGGCAGCGACCGCGGCGGTGATCGTGCTGTGTGTGGCCGTCTACGCGCTGGAGCTGCTCCTCGGCCCGGACGTGCACACGGCCGGACACTTCGGAACCACCTTCTTTCTCGCCGGAGAGCACTGGCGCATCGTCACGGGCAACTTCCTCCACGCCGGCTTCGCTCACCTGCTGCTGAACGTGCTGGGGATGTGGGTGCTGGGGGATCTCGTCGAGCGCCCGCTCGGCACGAGCCGAACGCTCCTCGTCATGGTGGTCTCGGCGCTCGGAGCCATGGGCGCTGGTGCCGCAGCTGGCTACGAGTACGCAGTGGGGGCCTCGGGCATCGTCTGTGGCCTCGCAGGCGCGGCGCTGCTGCTGGAGCTCCGCATTCCCGAGCGCCTGCCGTCGGTCTGGCGAATTCCGCGACGGCTCTTCTTCGTGGCCCTCGGCCTCGATGCAGTGCTTTCCGCCGTGGTGCCCGTGGTGGCCGGCGCCGCGCACCTCGGCGGATTCGTGGCCGGGGCCCTGGTCGCCGTGGCCGTCATTCCCGGTGCGCCCCAGGCGCAGCGCGCACCCGCATGGGTTCGCGCCCTGGCTGCGGCCAGCGTCCTGCTGCTGGCGGGCAGCGGGCTCACGCTCGCGCGAGAGATCGCCGGCGGTGCCGACGTTCTCTCGCGACGGGCGGAGCGTCTGCTCTCTCTCCCGGAGGCCCCGCCCGTGATGCTGAACAACACTGCGTGGATGATCGTGACGGAGAAGTCGCCGACGCCGGAGCAGATCCAGCTCGCGCTCCGCTCGGCCCAGCGCGCCGTTGCCCAAACCGACCGCTCCGACCCGAACTTTCTCGACACGCTGGCCGAGTCGCAGTTCCTGGCCGGCTTCGGTGCGGATGCCCTCGACACCATCGACGAGGCCATCGCCCTCGCGCCGGGCGAGGCCTATTTCGCCGAGCAGCGCCGCCGCTTCACGGGCGAGCGCGCGTACGACGATCGGCCAGCGCCCCCGAGCGAGCCCGTGCTGCGGAGCGAGCCCGACGAGAGCTTCCCCGACGAGGCTCCGCGACACCTGCCGCCCGGGCATCCTGCGCTCGACGAGGATCCCGGAATCAGCGTGTGAACTCGGCCGCGTCCTCGGCCACGAGCACGGGGCCGGAGAAGTGCTCGCGCACGAGCCCCACGTATTGCCGGTCGTGGAGAGGCGGTGGACGCAGCCGAACCAGCACGAGCGTGTGTACGCCGGCGCGCGTCGCGATCTCGCCCGCAGCCGCCGCATGGGTGTGCCAGGCGGCCTCCCGGGCCACGCGCGCACCTGCGTCGCCCTCGGCCTTCGCTGCGCTCTCGAGGGTCGGCGTGTGCATGGCTTCTTGCAGCAGCAGATCCGCCCCCGTCGCCAGGGATGTGAGGGCATCCTGTCCGAATCCCACGCCGCCCACGACGGCGGAGCGGCCGCCGCTTTCGAAGCGGTAGGCGAGAGCCGGGATGGGGCCGCCGGGGAGCAGGGCGGCGCGGATCGTGAGCCCGTCGCGCTCCTCGCTCCAGCCGTCGCCGATCTCGAGCACCTCGAAACGCGCGCCATCGGGCTTCTGGCCGAGCCCCTCCGCGGTCGTCGCGATGATGGCGGCATGGGCCTCCTCGAGGCCGGAGGCCAGTGCCCGTGTCCCGGGGGGGCCCACCAGGCGCAGCGGCTTGCCCCGCTGCGCCGCCCAGCCCGTGAGCAGCAGCTCGGAGAGGCCCACCACGTTCTCCGGCAGGAGGCTCGTCAGCAGCACCGTATCGGGCTGCTCGACCGGCAGCTTCGACCGCCGCAGCGCCTCGGCCGCGGCGCGGCCGGCATCCACCACCACGGTGCGTTCGCCGGCGCCGACGACGAGCACCGGGCCGAGCCGCTCGGGATCTTCCTGCGCGGCGCCGGTTCCGGCCGTGATCACGGTGAGGCGCTCGAACGTGCGAGGCTCGAGGACGCCGACCCGCTCCGTGAGGGTCTGCAGCTTCGAGGCCTCGAGGGAGAGCACCCAGCTCACACCCGCGAACACGGCGACGAGAACGAATAGAACGACGCGCCCCCTCAATCGAAGACCACCGTCTTGTTGCCGTAGACCAGCACGCGGTCCTCGAGATGCCAGCGCACGGCACGCGCCAGCACCGTGCGTTCGAGATCGCGGCCCTTGCGCACGAGATCGGACGGCGAGTCCCGGTGTGAGGCGCGCGCCACGTCTTGATCGATGATCGGGCCCTCGTCGAGATCCGTCGTTGCGTAATGCGCCGTGGCGCCGATGAGCTTCACGCCCCGCGCGTAGGCCTGGTGGTAGGGCTTGCCCCCCGCGAAGGCCGGGAGAAAGGAGTGGTGGATGTTGATGATTCGGTTCGGCCAATGTGCGACGAACTCGGCCGAGAGAACTTGCATGTAGCGCGCCAGAACCACGAGATCGATGCGCCGCGCGGCGAGCAGCGCGGCTTCCCGCTCCTCCTGTGCGCGCTTGCTCGCGGCCGTGATCGGAAAATGCTGGAACTCGACACCGAACTGGGTCGCCAGGGGCTCGAGATCTGCGTGGTTGCTCACAACCAGCGCGATCTCGCAGGCGAGCTCTCCCGCACGGTGCCGGAGAAGCAGGTCGTAGAGGCAGTGGTCGTAGCGCGAGACGAAGACGGCCACGCGCTTGCGCTCGCTCGCCAGCAGCATCTGCCACTGCATCCCGAAGCGTTCGGCGACCTCGGCCACGGCCCGCTCGAGCCCGGCGCGGTCGAGGTGCATCTCCGCCATGTCGAAGCGGATGCGCTGGAAGAACTGGCCGGCCACGGGATCCGTGTGCTGGTCCGAATCGAGGATGTTGGCGCCGTGGCCGTAGAGGAGCTGGGCCAGGGCCGCCACGATGCCCCGTCGATCGGGGCAGGAGACCAGCAGGGTGGCGGTGGCGGGCAGGGGCTGGGGCGCCATGGGAGCCGCAGCGTAGCGCCGCGGGGCCCGCCCGGCGGCTCTCTCGCTTCCGTGGCAAACGGCCCCGGCTCCGGTAGATTTTGGGCATAGGGGATCTCACTCATCCCCGAGTTTCGTCCGGAGCGTGACGCCGCTGGGAAGCAGCAGTCACGCGGCTGCAGGGGCGGCCTTCGTCGGGCGGAGCGGCCCGGAGCGGCGGTATCGGCGACCAGCGTATCCGGGACCTGATGGGGGCTGGGCCCTGCCAGGTGTATTCCATGCCGAGACGGAGGTGAAACGGTGGAGAAATGTCTCACTACGGCGAGTGAGGTGGTGGCGTCCTAGGACTGCCCGCACCGAATCGCAAGATTCGTCTCGGTGTAGACGGGGACGCGAGTTCCCAGAGCCACCGTCCCCGGGGGCGCGGACGCCGTAGCCGCGATGGAGCCTCGAGCTTCACTCCCGGGGGTTTTCTTTCTTATGCTGCGCTCTCATGAGCGCCCCGGCCGGCTTCGATCCCCTCACGCCGCTCGCCTTCCTGGAGCGGGCCGCACGCATCTATCCGAGCAAGGAAGCCGTGATCCATGGGTCACGGTGCTGGACGTATGCCGACTTCGCCCATGAGGTCGGGCGCATGGCGGCCGGCTTCGTGCGCGCCGGCGTGGCACCGGGAGACCGCGTCGCATTCCTGACGCCGAACGTCCCCGAGCTGCTCGCCGCGCATTTCGCTGCGCTGCTCGTGCGAGCGCCCCTGGTCGCGATCAACACGCGACTCGCGGCGGACGAAGTCGGCTACATCCTCGCGCACTCGGGAGCGAAGCTCGTTTGCGTCGACCCCGAGCTGGCATCGCTGGTGAAGGTCTCGAAGGGCGGGCCCCTGCTCGTGAACGTCGAGGACGCGGAGTCGGGCGTCACCGGCGCGCCGCTCGGAGGCCCCACCTACCACGAGCTCGTGGACGGCGTGACGCCGCTTCCGGTGCACGCCGCGGTGGACGACGAGCACCGCATCCTCTCCATCAACTACACCTCGGGCACCACGGGCCGGCCCAAGGGCGTGATGTACACGCATCGGGGCGCGTATCTGAATGCTCTCGCCGAGGTGATCGTTCACGGTCTCGGCCGCGACTCGGTCTTCCTCTGGACGCTGCCGCTCTTCCACTGCAACGGCTGGTGCTTCTCCTGGGCCGTCACCGCGGTCGCCGGAACGCACGTGATGCTCCGGCGGATCGAGCCCGCCGACGTGCTGCGCCGGATCTCCGCCGAGCGCGTCACGCACCTCAATGGCGCGCCGACCGTGCTGCTCATGCTCTCGGAGGCGCCCGAAGCCCGGGGGCTGCGCTTCGACCCGCCGCTGCGCGTGGCCACGGGGGGCGCGCCGCCGTCGCCGACGCTGCTCGGCCGCATGGAGCAGATGGGCGTGCAGATCGTCCACCTCTACGGCCTCACCGAGACCTACGGGCCGCACGTCACCTGCGAGATGCAGCCGGGCTGGGAGTCACTCGACGTCGAGGGACGCGCGCGCGTGCTGGCGCGGCAGGGTGTTCCGCACGTCACAGCGACGCATCTTCGTGTCGTCGACGACGGGATGCGAGACGTTCCAGCCGATGCCTCGACCATCGGAGAGGTCGTGATGCGTGGCAACAACGTGATGAAGGGCTACTTCGAGGATCCCGAGGCCACCGAAAAGGCGTTCGCCGGCGGCTGGTTCCATTCGGGCGATCTCGGTGTCGTGCACCCCGACGGCTACATCGAGCTGCGCGACCGAAAGAAGGACATCATCATCTCGGGCGGCGAGAACATCTCGACCATCGAGGTCGAGCACGTGATCGTGAAGCATCCGGCCGTGCTCGAGTGCGCCGTCGTCGCGACGCCACACGAGAAGTGGGGCGAGGTGCCCAAGGCCTTCGTCACGTTGCGCCCGGGTGCGGCGCTCACGGAGACCGAGCTCATCGCCTTCTGCCGCGAGCACCTCGCGCACTTCAAATGCCCGAAGTCGGTCGCGTTCTGCGAGCTGCCGAAGACCTCGACCGGCAAGATCCAGAAGTTCCGCCTTCGCGAGCAGGAGTGGGCGGGGCGGGAGAAGCGGATCCACTAGCACTGCCTGCACCCGGTCCGCGCTAGGCTCGTCTCGCCGTGCGGGATGCCCCCGCGCGCATGTGCCGGAGAGGGCCCGATGCCGAAGCTGGTGATCCCGCCGCCCCTGCGCGGTCCGACGCAGGGCGCCGCCGCGATCGAAGTCGCGGGAGGAACCGTGCGCGCCTGCCTCGAAGCGGCAGAGGCGCGATTTCCGGGCTTCGGAGCGCAGGTCCTGACGCCGAGGGGCGAGACCCATCGCTTCGTCCGGCTCTTCCTGAACGGAGCCTCCCTGCCGGCCGCTGGCCTCGACCGGACCGTCGGCGCGGGGGACGAGATCACGATCCTCGCCGCCATCGCCGGCGGCTGAGCGGGCACCCCGGCGCTCGCGCCCCGGAGCGCAGCGCGCGGCTCTGTTACCGTTGACCGAGCACCAGGAGGAAAGCATGACCGACGCCAAGGGAGCGCCCGGGGACCGTCTCGTCCGGGTCGACATGACGACCGGAACCGCACGCTTCGAGCCCTTTCCCGAGGCATGGAGGCTGCTCGGCGGCCGCGCGCTCTCGGCGAAGATCCTGCTGGCCGAGTGCGATCCGAAGTGTGACCCGCTCGGGCCCGCGAACGTTCTCGTGATGGCGCCGGGTGTGATGTCGGGCACCGCGGCGCCGACGTCGGGACGCATCTCGATCGGCGGCAAGAGCCCGCTCAC
>CAYOIG010000377.1:0-9313 GCA_964403915.1 uncultured Myxococcaceae bacterium | reverse complement strand
GCCGCTCCGCCAGCGCCGCGGCGTAGGTCTCGACGTCCTCGCGCGTGACACGACCACCGGGGCCGCTTCCCGGCACGCGGCCGGATTCGACGCCGAGCTCGCGGGCACGGCGTCGCGCCGCGGGGGTGATCGGCGCCTCTTCCCGCGCCGGCGCAGACCCGGCCTGCGGGCTCGCGCCCAGCACCGCCGCGACGGGCCGGGCCGGCGCGGCGCCCGGCGAGAGCCCGAGCCCGGACAGGAAGGCCACCGGATCGAAGGGCTCGCCTGCGCTCGATGCCAGCGCCGCGAGCGGCGCGCCGCAGGGCACCGTCGCGCCGGCGGCGACGAAGACGTGCCGGAGCCAGCCGGAGGCCGGAGCCTCGATCTCGACTTCGGCCTTGTCGGACTCGATCGCCAGCAGGGGCTGGCCGCGCTCGACGACATCGCCGACGGCAGCGCGCCACGCCACGATCCGCCCCTCGCGCATCGTCATCCCGAGACGGGGCATCGCGATGAGGGTCGGCGGATTCGGCATGGAAGCGGCACTCTATCCCGATCCACGGGGAGGACCATGGAGCTCACGCCTGCTCGCCTGCTCGACGCCTATTGCCGCATGCGCCGCATCCGCGTCTTCGAGGAGAAGCTCGCCGAGCTCGTGACGGCCGGGAGGCTCGCCGGCTTCCTGCACCTGTACGCAGGCGAAGAGGCCGTCGCCGTGGGCGTGGCCGCCCATCTCGGCGACGACGATCACTTCGCGTCGACGCATCGCGGCCACGGCCACTGCATCGCCAAGGGGGTCGCCGTGCGCGGCATGATGGCCGAGCTCTTCGGACGCGCGACCGGCACCTGCAAGGGCAAGGGCGGCTCGATGCACATCGCCGATCTGTCGAAGGGCATGCTCGGCGCGAACGGAATCGTCGGGGCCGGCATTCCGCTCGCGGTCGGCGCTGCGCTCAGCGCACGCGTACGGCGAACGGGCGGCGTCTCCGTCGCGTTCTTCGGCGACGGCGCGTCGAATCAGGGGCAATTCCACGAAAGCCTCAATCTCGCGGCGGTCTGGAAGCTGCCGGCGATCTTCGTGGTGGAGAACAACGGCTACGGCGAGGCGACGCCCACGGAGTTCGTGACTCCGGTGCGCGACATCGCCGTGCGTGCCGGGAGCTACGGCATCCCCGGCGTCATCGCCGACGGCATGGACTTCTTCGACGTCTTCGAGAAGTCCGGGCAGGCCATCGCTCGCGCCCGCGCCGGCGAGGGCCCGACGCTCCTCGAATGCAAGACCTACCGGTACTTCGGCCACTACGTGGGCGACAACCTCGCCTACCGGACGAAAGAAGAGGCCGAGCAGTGGCGCCAGCAGCGCGACCCCCTCGAGGCCTTCGAGCGCCGCACGGCCGACGAAGGCTGGCTCGCTCGAGACGATCTGCGGACGGCCGACGCCGAGATCGCGGCCGAAGTCGAAGAGGCGGTGCGCTTTGCAGAAGCGAGTCCGTACCCGGAGCCGTGCGAGGTCGATACCGACGTCTACGTCTCGTACGAGGGGGTCTGAGCGTGGCGCGCGAGCTGCTCTTCGTGCAGGCGATCAACGAAGCGCTGCACGTCGCCCTGGCCTCGGATCCCGACGTGATCTTGATCGGCGAAGACGTGGCGGGAGGCGGCGGCCGCGCGGCGCAGGGCATCGAGGAGGCCTGGGGCGGCATCATGGGCGCGACGAAGGGTCTGTACACGGCCTTTGGCGCCGAGCGCGTGCGCGATACGCCCATCAGCGAGATGGGCTTTCTCGGCGCCGCCGTCGGCGCCGCGCTCACGGGGCTGCGTCCGGTGGTGGAGCTGATGTTCATCGACTTCCTGGGCGTGGCCTTCGATCCGCTGCTCAACCAGGCGGCGAAGCTCCGCTACATGCTCGGCGGGCGCGCGCGGGTGCCGCTCACCGTGCGCACCGTGACGGGCGCGGGCCTGCGCGCTGCCGCGCAGCACTCGCAATCGCTCTACGGCCTAACGACCGCGATCCCCGGCCTCAAGACCGTTTGCCCGTCGAATCCGGCCGACGCAAAGGGCCTGCTGCTCGCGGCGATCCGCGACGACGATCCGGTCGTCTTCTGCGAGCCCAAGTCGATCCTGTTCACGAAGGGGGATGTGCCCGAGGGCGACTACGTGGTGCCGCTCGGCAAGGCGGCGGTGGCGCGCGCCGGCAGCGACGTGACGCTGGTTGGTGTCGGAAAGACGGTGCACGTGGCGCTGGAGGCGGCGGAGGCCCTCGCGGCCGAGGGAACGTCCGCCGAGGTGATCGACCTGCGCTCGCTGTCGCCGCTCGACGGCGAGGCCATTCTCACCTCGCTCGCGCGCACCGGGCGGCTGGTGGTGATCGATGAGGCGCCGCCGCGCTGCGGCATCGCCGGCGACGTCGCCGCGCTGTGCGCGGATCGCGGCTTCGACCTGCTCGACGCGCCCATCAAGCGCGTGACCGCCCCGCACGCGCCCGTGCCCTTCAGCCCCGTGCTCGAGGATCTCTACGTGCCGTCGGCGGCGCGCGTGCTGGCCGCTGTGCGGGAGATGGGCTGACGCGTTAGGCTTCGCGATTGACTCGAGAGTCAATCACCGACTCGAAGCGAAGAAAGGAAATCCTCCCATGGGCGAGGCCTGGATCATCGACGCCGTGCGAACGCCGCGGGGCAAGGGCAAGAAGGAGACCGGAGGGCTGTCCGGCATCCACCCCCAGGAGCTGCTGGCGCAGTGTCTGAATGCCCTGCGCGACCGCAGCGGCATCGACGTGCGCGACGTCGAGGACGTGGTCGCCGGCTGCGTCACGGCCGCCGGCGAGCAGGGTGCCTGCATCGCCCGCATGTCGGTGCTGGCAGCGGGCTGGTCGCACGAAGCCACCGGCGTCACGCTCAACCGCTTCTGCGGCTCGGGACAGCAGGCGGTCAATTTCGCGGCCATGGGCGTCATGGCCGGCCAGCAGGATCTCGTGATCGGCGGCGGCGTCGAGAGCATGTCGCGCTGCCCGATGGGCGCCGACGGCTCGGGCATCGACGGCCACAACCCGCACCTGCTCGCGCTGCATCCGCTCGTTCCCCAGGGCATATCGGCGGATCTGATCGCCACCCTCGAAGGCTTCTCCCGCGAAGACTGCGACGGCTTCGCAGCGCGCAGCCAGGAGCGCGCCGCGATCGCGCAGAAGGAAGGCCGCTTCGACCGGAGCCTCGTTCCCGTTCGCGACGCCGACGGCAAGATCGTTCTCGACCGCGACGAGCATCCGCGTGCGGGCACGACGGCGGAGAGCCTTGCGAAGCTTCCCCTCTCTTTCGAGGCCATGGGCGCCTACGTGCCGAAGGGCGACACACGCTCCTTCGATGCGCGCGCGAAGGAGCGTTACCCGCAGATCGCAGGCGTTCGCCACGTGCACCATGCCGGAAACTCCTCGGGCATCGTGGACGGCGCGTCGGCCGTGCTGCTGGCCTCGCCCGGCTACGCGAAGGCGCACGGCCTGCGCCCCCGGGCACGGATCCTCGCCACCGCAACGGCTGGCGACGAGCCCGTGATCATGCTGACGGCGCCCGTGCCGGCGACGAAGCGCTGCCTCTCGAAGGCAGGAATGACGATGAAGGACATCGATCTGGTCGAGATCAACGAGGCCTTCGCGACGATTCCGCTCAAGGTCATTCGCGATCTCGGCATGGATCCCGAGACGGTGAACGTGAACGGGGGCGCCATCGCCCTCGGCCACCCGCTCGGCGCCACCGGCGGCATGCTGATCGGGACCGTGCTCGACGAGCTCGAGCGCCGCGACCGGACGACGGGCCTCGTCACGATGTGCATCGGCGGCGGCATGGGCATCACGACGATCCTGGAGAGGATCCGATGATCGATTTCGAGCCCAGCGAGGAGCAGCAGCTCATCGTCGATACCGTGCGGCAGTTCGCCGCGAACGAGATCCGCCCGAAGGCGCGCGCGTGCGAGGAGGCGGCGAAGATCGCTCCGGAGCTGCTCGGAGGCGCCCACGAGCTCGGCCTGACGGCAAATGCTCTGCCCGAGGCGTTCGGCGGTGGCGGCGCCCGCAGCGCCGTCACGGGCGCGCTCATCGCCGAGGAGCTGGCCTGGGGCGATCTCGGCCTCGCGCTCGGGATCCAGTCGCCAGGCCTGATCGCCCTGCCCGTCGCCGACTTCGGAACGGCGGAGCAGAAGCAGGCCCTCCTCCCGCACTTCGCCGGCCGCTCGTTCGTGCCGGGCTCGCTGGGGCTCGTCGAGCCCAGCTTCCGGAACGATCCCTTCCGGCCTGCCACCACGGCGCGACGCGAAGGTGGCGAGTACGTGCTCGATGGCCAGAAGTGCTTCGTGCCCTGGCAGGACGGCGGAGACACGGTGCTCGTGACGGCCACCGAGGCCGGCTGCGCGCAGGCGTTCCTCGTGCCGCGGGAGGCGAAGGGCCTCTCGGCCACTCCGGAGCAGAACATGGGCGTGCGCGCGCTGCCGACCGTCGAGCTCACCCTCGCGGGCGTACGCGTCCCGGCCGCGGCGAGGCTCGGCGGAGACGCCGGCTGCGACGTGCGCGCGATCGTCAACCGCGGGCGCGTGGGCCTCGCGGCGATGGCGGTGGGCCTGGCGCGGGCGGCCTTCGAGGTCTCTCGCGATTATGCGAAGCAGCGCCAGACCTTCGGCGCGCCCATCGCCACGCGACAGGCCATCGCCTTCAAGCTGGCCGACATGGCCATCGAGATCGACGGCGCGCGCCTGCTCGCCTGGGAGGCCGCGTGGAAGCTCGATCAGGGCCAGGACGCGACGCGCGAGGCGGCGCTGGCCCGCCATCAGGCGCAGCGGGTTGCGCTCGAAGTGGCCGACGGAGCCGTGCAGGTTTTCGGCGGCCACGGCTACATCCGCGACTATCTACCCGAGCTGCACCTTCGAAACGCTCGCGGCTTCGCGCTCTTCGAAGCCCTGACGCTCGTCTAGCCACGGGCGGAGGAATCATGGCCATCTCCTTCGAATTGACCGAGAACACCGAGAAGGCACGGGCGTTCTACCACCGCATCGCCGAGGAGCAGATGCGTCCGATCTCCCGAAAGTACGACGTCCACGAGCACGAGATGCCGTGGGAGTTCGTGCGCTTCATGTGGGACCGCAGCAGGTCGATGCCGCCGGCGAGGCTCGACGGCGCCGATGACGGCTTCGTCAAGATCTGCGTGCAGGCCGAGGAGCTGTGCTGGGGCGATGCCGGCCTCTACCTGCGCATTCCGAGCCCGGGCCTCGGCGGCTCTGCCGTGAGCGCGGCCGGAACGAACGAGCAGAAGGCGCGCTTCATGGGCCCCTTCAACGGCGAGGGCGAGCCCAAATGGGGCGCCATGGCCATCACGGAACCGGGAGCCGGCTCCGACGCGGCCGCGATCACGACCACCGCCACGCTCGATGGCGACGAGTGGGTGCTGAGCGGCACGAAGATCTTCTGCACCGCCGGCGAGGCAGCCTCGACCTACCCGGGGGGCTTCATCGTGGTGTGGGCGACGGTCGACAAAGCGGCCGGCCGCGGCGGTATCAAGTCGTTCGTCGTGACGGCGGGAACGCCCGGCATGAAGCTCGTGAGCTGCGAGAAGAAGCTCGGCATCCGCGCCTCGGATACCGCGACGCTCATCCTCGAGAATTGCCGTGTGCCGCGCGAGAACCTGCTCGGCAGCGCCGAGGTGAAGAAGGCCGACCCCGCGAAGACGGGGGACAAGGGCTTCAAGGGCGCCATGGCGACCTTCGACGCCAGTCGTCCGATCGTGGCCGCCATGGCGGTGGGCGTGGGTCGCGCGGCCCTCGACTTCGTGAAGGAGGAGCTGGCGCGGCAGGGCGTAGAGATCCGCTACGACGCGCCCCGGGCCGAGCTCACCGCCACCGAGCGTGACTTGATCGACATGGAGGCGGAGCTGCAGGCGGCGCGGCTCCTCACCTGGCGCTCGGCCAAGATGCTGAACCACGGCAAACGCAACAATCTCGAGGCCTCCATGGCGAAGGCCAAGGCGGGTCTCGCGGTCACCAAGATCACCCAGAAGGCGGTGGAGATCCTCGGCCCGATCGGCTATTCGCAGAAGACACTGCTGGAGAAGTGGATGCGCGACGCCAAGATCAACGACATCTACGAGGGCACGCAGCAGATCAACCAGCTCATCGTCGCCCGGCGCATCCTCGACTACTCGTCGGGCCTGCTCCGCTAGCCATGCCGATCTCCAGCGAGCTTCTCGAGATTCTCGTCTGCCCCGAGACGAAGCAGCCCCTCGAGGCGGCGGCGGCGCCGCTCGTCGAGCGTCTCAACGCAGAGATCCGCGGCGGGCGGCTGCGCAACCGCGGTGGCGATGCCGTGACGAAGGAGATCGCCGAGGCCCTCGTCCGGGAAGACGGCCGCGCGCTCTACGTCGTCGATGACGGCATCCCGGTGATGCTGATCGAGGAGTCGATCGAGCTCACGCCGTAGCGCCACCCTCGCGCTGGCCTATTGCGTGAACTCCCGCCGCTTGAGCTGGCGCACGTACTCGGAGATCTCCGGGTCGGCGGCCACCAGCGCCGAGATGCGCTCCTCGAACTCGGCAGCGGCCACCCGCAGCGGCGTCTCGTCGATCTCGAGGCCGAGCAGCTCGCGCAGCTTTTCGAGCAGCGCCAGCGCGCCGCGCGGGTTCGGGGAGATGCTGACGTAGTGCGGCAGCCCGGCCCAGACGCTCACGACCTCGCGTCCGCTCCGCATCAGCCGATCGGCGATCACCGCCACGATCCCCGTCGGCCCCTGGTAGCTCGAAGCGGGCACCGAGATCTTGTCGAGCAGATCGGGGGCGCTCGCGAAGCCCGTGAGGCCCACCGGCCGCGAGTAGACGACGTCGGCGAGAAACGCGCCCAGCATCACCACCCGGCGCACCCCGAGCTGGTCGGCAAGGCGCTCGACGTGATCGGTGAACGCTCCCCAGCGCAGATGCGGCTCGGCGCCGATACCGATCACGACCTCGCGCGCCGGATCCATCGAGGCCAGCAGGAATTCGTTGCGCGGCCACTCGATGCGGCGTCGCCCAGCGGCGTCGACGCGCAGCAGGGGACGGCGCACGGTGAAATCGTAGAACTCCTCGGCGTCGATCTCGGCCAGCGGCACGGCTCCGAGCGCATCGGCGACGAAGCGCGCGGCGCTGGTGGCGGCCTCGCCGGCGTCGTTCCAGCCCGCGAAGGCCAGCACGAGCGCGGGATCGCGCAGCGACGGCAGCACGTGCATGCGCAGGGCGTCCGCCATGCCGCGAGCTTCGCACGGACGGGCCCCGGGATACAAGGGGCCCGTGCCTATCCGCTCTCCACCACGACCCGCAGCAGGTCGAGCGACGAAACGACGCCGACCAGACGGCCGCGCTCGGTCACCAGCAGCCGATGAATGCGGCGCTCGCGCATGATGCTCGCGGCCGCGGCGGCACTGGCGTCGCGCTGGACGCTGTAGACGTGCGGCGTCATCAGCTCCCGCACGGGCGTCTGCGAGCGGTCGACCGGCAGATCGGCGATGTCCTGATACTCGTCCATGTCGCTGTAGAAGCGGCCCGCCTGTCCGGCCGTCATACGCTGGGCCTGGTGACGAACGAGATCGCTCTGGGAGACGACGCCGATCGGCTGACCGGCTTCATCCACGACCGGAGCGCCGCTCACGCCGCGCGCGGCGAGCAGCTTCTGCGCGTCGGCGACCGTCATCTCGGGCGTGAGACAGACCACGCTCGGACTCATCAGCTCCGAGACCCGGCACTGCGGCATGCCAGAGAGGTACCGGATCAGGGCACGAAGCGGTAGCCGTGGCCGCGGACCGAGAGGATGTGCCTGGGGCGCGCCGGATCCTCCTCGACGTAGCGCCGAAGGCGCACGATGAAGCTGTCGACCACGCGCGTGTTGGTGTCTGCCCGCAGGCCCCAGACATCCTCCAGCAGCTCGCCCCGCGTCACCGCCTCGCCCGCCCGCTCCAGCAGCGCGCGAAGGAGCGCCGCCTCGCGCGTCGTGAGGCGGATCGTCCCGGAGGGCGTCTCGAGCTCGAAGCGATCGAAGTGCACCGTGACGCGCCCGAATGCCACCGAGCGCGGCGACTCGTCCTCCCGGGGCACGCGGTCCCAGCGCCGGCGCCGCAGCAGCCCGCGGACGCGCGCGAGCAGCTCCTCGAGGCGGAAGGGCTTGGTGAGATAGTCGTCTCCGCCCTCTTCGAGCCCGCGCACCACGTCGGCCGCGTCGTCCTTGGCCGAGAGGATGAGAATCGGCACGTAGTTCCCCGCAGCCCGCGCCCGGCGCGCCACCTCGAAGCCGCTCATTCCGGGGAGCATCAGATCGAGGATCACGAGATCGAGCGGACGCTCGGGCTCGGCCAGGCGGGCGGCTGCAGCGGGCCCGTCGGAGGCGATCTCGACCTCGTGCCCTTCGGCCTCGAGATTGAACTGGAGGCCTTCGGCCAGATGGGCCTCATCCTCGACCACGAGAATGCGCGGCATCTAGACCTCCTCCGCGACCGGCGGCGCCGCGCGCAGCGTCACGACGAAGCGGCTGCCCTGCCCCGCGCCCTCGCTGCGCGCCACCACGCGGCCGCCCTGGCGGCGCAACAGGCCGCGTACGATGAACAGGCCGAGCCCGAGGCCGGCCACCTGCCGCTGCACGTCGCGCCCCACGCGGTAGAAGCGCTCGAAGATGCGCCGCAGCTCGCGGCGCGGGATCCCGATGCCGCGGTCGGAGATCTCGACCGATACCCGTCCGTCTTCGGGCCCGCGCACCGCGACCTGCACGTCGACCGGCCCCTGGGCGTACTTGACCGCGTTCTCGAGCAGGTTGCGGAAGACGAGGCCCAGCTCGGTCGCGTCGCCGCGGACCCGCACGCCATCATTCACTTCGAGGCGTAGCGCCTGATCCGGAAGGCCGTGCCGGGAGCGGATCTCCGCAATGCAGCTCGCCAGCAGCGCCGGCAGCTCCGTGCGATCGATGCGATGGGGGCGCGCAGGCGCCTCCGCGCGGGCGGCCGCGAGCACCTGATCCACCGTGCGATCCAGTCGGTCGAGATCCTCTCCCATGCGTCCGAGAAACTCGCGCCGCCGCTCCGGCGCGGGATCGTGCAGCCGCAGCGTGTCGGCGAAGAGCCGAAGCGACGCCAGCGGCGTCTTCATCTCGTGGGTCACCGCGTCGAGGAAGTCCTGCTGCCGCTGGTTCACCCTCATCTCGCGCACGAGCCAGATGCAGAGCAGCACGAGGCCCACGATGAGGAGCACGAAGAAGAGCGTGCCGAGGATGAGCAGCAGCCAGTGGATCGTGCCGAGGCCCTTGGCCACGGGCCGCAGATCGCCCACGACGAGGAGCTGCCAGCCGACGG
>CAYOIG010000376.1:0-5315 GCA_964403915.1 uncultured Myxococcaceae bacterium | reverse complement strand
CGGATCGTGCTCACGGCGTCGGGCGGTCCCTTCCGCACCTGGCCGGTGGAGCGAATCGCGGCGGCCAGTGTCGAAGAAGCGCTGCGGCATCCGAGCTGGTCGATGGGCCCGAAGATCAGCATCGACTCTGCGACGCTGATGAACAAGGGCCTCGAGCTGATCGAGGCGCGCTGGCTCTTTGGCGCCGCGCCCGAGCAGATCGACGTGGTCGTCCATCCGCAGTCGATCGTTCACTCGCTGGTGGAGTTCTGCGACGGCTCGGTGCTGGCGCAGCTCGGCCTGCCCGACATGCGGATCCCGATCGCGGTGGCGCTGGCCCACCCCGAACGGCTGCCGCTCGAATTGCCGCGTCTCGATCTGGCGAAGATCGAGCGGCTCGAGTTCGAGACGCCCGATCGCGCGCGCTTCCCGGCCCTCGATCTGGCGTACGCCGCGCTGCGCGGTGACGAGGCTGCGCCCGCGGTGCTCAATGCTGCGAACGAAGTGGCGGTGGCGGCCTTTCTCGGCGGCCGCATCCCGTTTCCGTCGATCGCCGGCCTGTGCGCCGCGGTGCTCGAGCGGCATCTCGGCCGCGCGAGCCGGGCGCCGCTCGCGGAGCTCGATTCCGTGCTCGAGGCCGATGCCTGGGCACGCGCAGAGGCGGAGCAGAGGCTCGGGGCCGAGGAGGGCAGGGCCCGATGAGCGCGATCGACTGGACCGTCGCCCTCATGCTGATGCTCGGGCCGCTCGTCCTGATCCACGAGCTCGGCCACTTCGTGATGGCGCGCCTTTGCGGTGTGCGCGTGCTCAAGTTCTCGATCGGCTTCGGCCCGACGGTGGGCATCGGCCGCTGGCGTCTCGCCTGGACGCGGCACGGCACGGAGTACGTCGTCGCCTGGCTTCCGCTGGGCGGGTTCGTCAAGATGCTCGGTGAGATCTCCGACGACGACCAGCCGCCGGAGGTGGCCGATGCGAAGCCCGGCGAGACGCTGCGCGCAAAGCCGCTGTGGCAGAAGCTCGCGATCCTGTTCGCGGGCCCGGCGATGAACCTGCTGCTGCCGGTGGCGATCTTCACCGGTCTGCTGGCGGTGGGCCTGCCGCGGCCCGAGGCGGTGGTGGGCCTCGTCGAGCCCGGCTCGCCCGGTGCGCGCGCAGGCCTCCTGCCGGGCGATCGCATCCTCGATGTGGGTGGGAGCCCCGTTCTCTGGTGGGACGCGGTCGAAGAGGATCTTCGCACGCGTCCCGGCCAGATCGTTCCGATCCGCTTCGAGCGCGCGGGGCACAGCGAGACGGCTTCGCTCGATCTCGGAGCCCGCTCCGGCCTCGATGCGTTCGGCGGCGTGCACGAGGTGGGCTGGTCGGGGCTCGGCCATGCACGGCTGCGCACCGTGGTAGGCGTTCCGGAGGCGGAGGCACCGGCGGCGAAGGCCGGCCTTCGCTCCGGTGACCGGGTCGTCGCCGTGGGCAGCGAGCCCGTTGAAGACTGGGAGCAGCTGGCCGCGCGCTACGCGGCGGCCGGCACGCAGGGCCGGGTGGATCTCGGGGTGGAGCGCGGTACGGCGGACGCCCCGGAGAGGCTCGTGCTCTCGGTGCCGGCGACGGGCTCCCTTGCCGCCCTCGGCGTGCTGCCGGCGAGCGTTCTCATCTCGCGCGTGTCTCCGGACTCTCCGGCCGAGAAGGCCGGCCTCGCGCCCGGGGATCTGCTGCTGACGGCGGACGGCTCCCCGATCGGCAGCTTTGCTTCGTTCGCCGAGATGGTGCGCTCGAGCGGGGGGCGCACGCTGCGGATCACCTATGCGCGGGACGGCGAGACCCGCAGCGTCACGATCCAGCCCGCGATGCTGGAGGCCGACAACGGTCTCGGCATTCCCGAGCCGCGCTATCTGATCGGCATCGAGGCGGCGGGCACGGCGCTGCCGGGCGTCATGGGCAAGGACGTGGAGCGCAATCCGTTCCGCTCGGTGCCGCGAGCGGTCGGCATGACGTACGACGTGACGAAGACCTTTCTCGCGGGCCTCGGCAAGCTCGTCACGGGCGAGGTCTCGCACAAGCAGCTCTCGGGCCCGATCGGCATCGCCGAGATCGCGCACAAGGCGATCGAGCGGGGCTTCGAGGCCTATCTCTCGATGCTCGTGCTGATCAGCATCAACCTCGGCGTCCTCAATCTGCTGCCGATCCCGGTGCTCGACGGCGGCCAGGCGCTGCTGTTCACCATCGAAGGCGTGAAGCGCTCACCCGTCTCGCTGCGCACGCGAGAGATCGTGCAGCAGGTGGGCGTCACGATGCTGGTGCTGCTGATGGGCCTCGCCTTCTGGAACGATCTCTCGCGCCATCTCGCCCGGCACTGGACGACGCTCGTCGAGTGGCTGCGCCCGCTCGCGGGGCTGTAGCCGTTCGCTCGTCCGCGGCCCCGCTGGTGCTCGCGATCGAGAGCGCGACCGCGCGGCCGAGCGTGGCCTTGCTCGCCGGTGAAGAGGTGCTCGCGGCCTTCGAGGCGCCGGAGGAGGCGAGCGCGGCGCGGGTCGTGCTGCCGGGCGTCGAAAAGGTGCTGGGCGAAGCGGGCGCAGCGCTCGCCGATGTGGCCCTCTTCGCCCTCGCCATCGGACCCGGCTCGTTCACGGGCCTGCGCGTGGGCCTCGCCACGCTGAAGGGCCTCGCCTTTGGCAGCGAGCGGCCCGTGGCGCCCGTGCCGACGCTCGCCGCGCTCTGTCTCGCGGCGGGCAGCGAGACGGCGTCGGTCGTGGCGCTGCTCGACGCGCGTCGCGGCGAGGTGTACGCCGCGGCCCGGGGGCCGGGCGGCCCGGGGCCAGGCGAAGCGGAGCTGCTGCGCGAGGGGCTCTACGCCGTCTCCGATCTCGCGCGGAGGCTGCCCCGCGACTGGCGCGTAACCGGCGATGGCGCGGCGCTGCTCGCGGGCGCGCTGGCTGCAGCGGGGCTGCCGGCAGTGACCACCGTAGCCTGCGCCGCCGCAGCACCTGCCGTCGGGCGCCTCGGTCTTCGCCTTCTCGCGCGGGGCGAAGGCCGTGCGGCTGCTGCGCTGGTGCCGCGCTACCTGCGGCGCGCCGAGGCCGAAGTGCGGCGCACCGGCGAAGCGCTCGAACCGGAGAAGCCCTTTTGACACGCAGCCTTGGCCCCGGTAACCTCGCGCGAAAGCCTTCCCTCTGCGGCTCCTGGCATCCCGTTCGGCCGGCCTTTGCGGCGGCCGGTTCGAGGTGGTGTATTCCGGGATCCGCTGCCCCCGCGAGGAGTCTGGGTGAGCACGAACGGCTCCGACATCCTGATGAAGGCCCTTCGCGAAGAGAGCGTGGACGTCGTCTTCGGGCACCCCGGCGGGGCCGTCCTTCACATCTACGACGCCATCCATCGCCACCAGCTCCACCACGTGCTCGCGCGCCATGAGCAGGGTGCGGTCCACATGGCCGACGGCTATGCGCGGGCCAGCGGCCGGCCCGGCGTCGCCATCGTCACCTCCGGGCCGGCGCTCACGAACGCCATCACCGGCATTGCCACCGCCTACGCCGACTCGATCCCGATCGTCGTCTTCTCCGGGCAGGTGGCCACCAAGTTCATCGGCAGCGACGCCTTCCAGGAGGCCGACAACGTCGGCCTCACGCGTCCCGTGACCAAGCACAACTACCTGGTGAAGGACGTGCGGACCCTCGCCGCCACCATCAAAGAAGCCTTCCACATCGCCACCACCGGCCGCCCGGGGCCCGTGCTGGTAGACATCCCGAAGGACGTGAGCGGGGAGATCTGCGAGTTCTTCTACCCGAAGTCGATCCACCTCGATCACTACCAGCCGTGCATCGAGGGGCATTGGGGGCAGATCAAGAAGGCGCTCTCGCTGATCCTCCAGGCGCGCCGGCCCGTGCTCTACTTCGGGGGGGGCGTGATCCTCTCCGGTGCGGCGAACGAGATGCGCGCCCTCGCCGAGAAGCTGCGCGCGCCGGCCACCTACACCCTCATGGGGATCGGCGGGATCCCGGGCGATCATCCTCTTTCACTCGGGATGCTCGGGATGCACGGCACCTACCGCGCGAATCTCGCGGTCGCCGAGTGCGACGTTCTGGTCGCCATCGGTGCCCGCTTCGACGACCGGGTGACGGGCAAGCTCGACGACTTCAGCAGCCGCTCGCGGAAGATCCACATCGACATCGATCCCACGACGATCCGCAAGAACGTTCACGTGGACATCCCGATCGTGGGCGACGTCCGGAATTGTTTGCAGAAGCTGCTCAAGCTCCTCGAAGGGGAGAGGGATCTCGAGCGCTACCACGAGCGTATCGCGCCCTGGTGGCGACAGATCGAGGAGTGGGACCGCGAGCATCCGATCCGCTACACGCAGACGCAGGGCGGTCCGCTGCTGCCGCAGTTCGTGATCGACAAGATCTTCCAGATGACGCGCGGGAGCGCCGTCATCACCACCGACGTCGGTCAGCACCAGATGTGGGCGGCGCAGTACTACCACTGCCAGCGTCCGAACACGTGGATCTCGTCGGGCGGGCTCGGCACCATGGGCTACGGGCTGCCGGCGGCGATCGGTGCACAGATGGCCTGCAAGGACGAGCTCGTGGTCTGCATCGCGGGCGACGGATCGATCCTGATGAACATCCAGGAGATGGTGACGGCGGTCGAGGAACGCCTGCCGGTCAAGGTCGCGATCATCAACAACCAGCATCTCGGCATGGTTCGTCAGTGGCAGCAGCATTTCTACGACAACCGCGTCTCCGAGAGCAATCTCCACGTCCAGCCGGACTTCGTGAAGCTCGCCGAGGCATTTGGCGCCCTCGGCCTGCGCGCCAGCGCGGCGGAGGAGGTGGAGCCGGTGCTGGAGCAGGCGTTCGCGTATCCGGGGCCGGTGATGATGGACTTCCGCGTATCGCCGGAAGAGAACTGCTATCCGATGGTGCCGGCGGGCTCGCCATCGTCGAAGATGATCCACGACGACCCGGGCTGCGGCTGATGCGTCATACCCTGTCGGTGCTGGTGCGCAACGAGTTTGGCGTGCTCTCGCGCGTGGTCGGAATGTTCAGCGGTCGTGGCTATAACATCGATTGCCTGAACGTCGCTCCTACCCTCGACCCAAAGATCTCGCACATTACGCTCGTGACCGAGGGCGAGGACGAGGTCGTCGAGCAGATCTCGAAGCAGCTCCACAAGCTGATCGACGTGATCAAGGTGACGGACCATACGGCCGGCACCTTCGTCGATCGCGAGATGGCGATGCTCAAGGTGGCGCCTCCGCCCGAAGCGCGGGCCGAGGTGCTGCGCATCGCCGAGATCTTCCGCGGCAAGATCGTCGACGTGGGGCCGAAGTCGTTCGTGATCGAGATGAC
>CAYOIG010000375.1:0-5562 GCA_964403915.1 uncultured Myxococcaceae bacterium | reverse complement strand
TCCGCCTCTCGAATACCTATGTCGAGCTGCTGGCGCCGGCCGGCCGCGGCGGTGTCGGCGATGCGCTCCGTGCCCACCTCGAGGCCGAGGGGGAGGGGCTGCTCGGTCTCGCGTTTCGAGCCGCCGACGCGGCGGCCTGTGCCGAGACGCTCCGCGCGCGGGGCGTTGCGGCCGGCCCGCCGCTTCCGGGCGAGGGGCGCGACCTGGCTTCGGGTGCGATCCGGCGCTGGCGGCGCGTGCTGCTTCCGGGCAGCGAGACGCGCGGCCTGCTGCTCTTTGCGATCGAGCACGAAGGGGAGGGCGACGGCCTGGCTCCCGCGCCGCTGCGCGCCGCCGAGGCCGCCAGCGTAAAGGGCCTCGATCACGTGGTGATCGTGAGCGGCGAGCTGGAGGCGACCCGAAGGCTCTACGGCGAGACCCTAGGCCTCCGACTCGCCCTCGACCGCACCTTCGAGGAGCGCCGGCTGCGCCTGCTCTTCTTCCGCGTGGGCGGCGTCACCGTCGAGATCGCGCAGCGGCTCGGCGCAGCGGGCGAGGCGCGCGACCGCTTCATGGGCCTCTCCTTCCAGGTGCCCGATGCCGAGGCCGCGCGAGCGCGCCTCGCCGGCGCTGGCTTCGACGTCTCGTCGGTGCGCGCCGGCATGAAGCCCGGCACCCGGGTCTGCAGCGTGCGCGGTCGGCCCCTCGGTGTCGAGACGCTGCTGATCGAGCCCGCCAGTCGGCCGACGTGAGGCCCGGGCCTCTTCGCTAGATTCCTCTCCATGAGCGCTGCAACCCCCGTTCGCGAAGAGCTTCCCGGCGATCTCGAGGACGCGATCCTTCGTCTCAAGCGCGAGCGCAACGCGATCCTTCTGGCGCACTACTACCAGGAGTCCGAGATCCAGGATCTCGCCGACGTGGTGGGTGATTCGCTGCAGCTCGCCCGCGCCGCGCAGCAGGCCGACTGCGAGGTCATCGCCTTCTGCGGCGTCAACTTCATGGCCGAGACGGCGAAGATCCTCAATCCCGGTCGCACGGTGGTGGTGCCGGATCTCGACGCGGGCTGCTCCCTCGCCGACGGCTGCCCGGCCGACCTCTTCGAGAAGTTCATCGCCGAGCATCCCGGCGCGAAGGTCGTGACCTACATCAACACCTCCGCCGCCGTGAAGGCCATGAGCGATCTGATCTGCACCTCGTCGAATGCGGTGAAGATGGTGAAGCATTTCGCCGGCCAGCCCGTGATCTTCGCCCCCGACCGTCATCTCGCGCGCTGGGTGGCCAGGGAGGCGAATCGGCCGGACCTCATCGTCTGGCCCGGCATCTGCATCGTGCACGAGCAATTCAGCGCCCGGCGGCTGGCCGAGCTGCGCGTGCAGCATCCGGATGCCGAGGTGCTGGCGCATCCGGAGTGCGACGATGCCGTCCTCGGCCAGGCCGACTTCATCGGCTCGACCTCGGGCATCATCGACCGGGCCGTGAGGTCGCCGGCGAAGACGCTGATCATCGCCACCGAGGACGGCGTCTTCCATCAGATCGCGAAGCGCGTGCCGGAGAAGACGCTGCTCCAGGCGCCCGGCCCGGACGAGAGCTGCGCCTGCAACCGCTGCCCGTTCATGCGGCTCAACACCCTCGAGAAGCTCTACCTCGCGCTGCGCGACCTGCGGCCCGAGGTAACGCTGCCCGAAGAGGTTCGTCTGCGCGCGCTGAGGCCGATCGAGAAGATGCTCGCGCTCTCGGCGTAGCGGCAGGGAGCCGGTCGCGTGAAGGTTGCCACCTGGAACGTGAACTCCATCCGCGTCCGGCTGCCGCGCCTGCTGGCCTGGCTCGAAGCGCAGCGCCCGGACGTGATCTGCCTGCAGGAGATCAAGGTCGCGAGCGAGGCGTTTCCCGTCGAGGCGCTCGCCGGCGCCGGCTATCACGCGGTGGTGAACGGTCAGCGCACCTACCACGGCGTCGCGATCCTCTCACGGGAGCCGGCGAGCGAGGTCGTGCTCGGCCTCGGGGACGGCGGAGACGACTCCCAGGCACGGCTCGCCGCCGCCCGCATCGGTGGGCTGCGCATCCTCTCGGCCTACGTGCCGAACGGCGGCGAAGTCGGCTCCGACAAGTTCGCCTACAAGCTCGAGTGGCTGGCGAGGCTGCGGGCGCACCTCGAAACGCACGCCAGCCCGCAGGAGCCCCTGCTCCTGTGCGGCGACCTGAACGTCGCTCCCGACGATCGAGACGTGGCCCAACCCGAGGCCTGGAAAGACACCGTGCTATGTCATTCGGACGCGCGCGCTGCGCTGCGCCGCGTGCTCGACTGGGGCCTCATCGACACCTTCCGCCAGCAGCATGCCGAGGGCGGCTTCTACTCCTGGTGGGACTACCGCCAGCTCGGCTTCCCGAGAAACGACGGCCTTCGCATCGATCACATCCTCGCGACGGCGCCGCTGGCAAAGCGCTGCACGGGGGCATCCATCGACCGTGCGGAGCGAAAGGGCAAGCAGCCCTCGGATCACGCCCCGGTGATCGCGATCTTCGACGCTCCGTAGCGGGTGGCGGCCGGCGGGTCTTGACGCCCGCGGCGCCGTCGTCTAGAAACGCTGCAATGGCCCCTTGCATCCGCTCGCGCCACGCCCTCACGCCGGCCCTGCTCCTTCGCAGGGCGGGAGGGGCGTAGCGCGCTCGAAGCCAAGGGGCCCAGGACGCGAAACCCTCTCCCGCCGAGCCGGCCGGAGGGGGTTTCGCGCTTTGGGGCCTCGTCACCGAGCGCGACGCCACGCCAGGCCGGCAAGGCGGGAGAGCAGACGACGGGAGACCCGAGCATGAAGACCGCAGTCGCCGCGAAATACCGGCCCTATCCGCCCGTGACGCTGCCCGACCGGCGCTGGCCCGCGCGCAGCATCGAGCGTGCACCCGTGTGGTGCAGCGTCGATTTGCGCGACGGCAACCAGGCCCTCGTCGAGCCCATGGGCGCAGACCGCAAGCTCAGGCTCTGGGAGCTACTCCTGCGCACGGGCTTCAAGGAGATCGAGGTCGGCTATCCGAGCGCCTCGCAGACGGACTTCGACTTCGTCCGCGAGCTGATCGAGAAGGATCTCGTTCCCGACGACGTCACGATCCAGGTGCTGACGCCTGCGCGCGATCCGCTGATCGAGCGCACCTTCGACGCGCTGCGGGGCGCCCGGCGCGCCATCGTACATCTCTACAACTCGACTTCGACGCTCCAGCGCCGCGTCGTCTTCGGCATGGACCGCGCCGGCATCACCGCGCTCGCCGTGCACGCCGCGCGCAGCGTTCGCCGCCACGCAGAGCGGATGAAGACGGACGTGCGATTCGAGTACTCGCCCGAGAGCTTCACGGGCACCGAGCTCGACTACGCGGTCGAGATCTGCGAGGCCGTGATGGCCGTGTGGGAGCCGACCGCGGAGCGTCCCGTGATCCTCAACCTGCCCTCAACCGTCGAGATGGCGACGCCGAACGTCTATGCAGACCAAATCGAGTGGTTCTCGCGCAATGTCCGCGACCGCGAGCGCGTGGTCCTGAGCGTGCACCCGCACAACGACCGGGGCACCGCGGTGGCCGCAGCGGAGCTGGCGCTGCTGGCCGGCGCCGACCGCATCGAGGGCACGCTCTTCGGCAACGGCGAGCGCACGGGCAACGTCGACGTACTGACGCTCGCGCTGAACCTCTACACGCAGGGCGTCGATCCGCGCCTCGACTTCGGCGACGTCGCCGCAATGAAGCGGGTCGTGGAGCACTGCAATCGCCTGCCCGTGCATCCACGACATCCCTACGCAGGCGAGCTGGTCTTCACGGCCTTCTCGGGCTCGCACCAAGACGCCATCCGCAAGGGGCTCGCCGCGCGCCGGCGTGCAAACGATCCCGTGTGGGAGGTGCCGTACCTGCCCATCGATCCAGCGGACGTGGGCCGCGCCTACGAGCCCGTCATCCGAATCAACAGCCAGTCGGGCAAGGGAGGCATCGCCCACGTGCTCGAGGAGGAGTTCGGCCTTCGCATCCCGCGGCGGCTGCAAGTCGAGCTCGCAAGCGTGATCCAGGTGGAGGCCGACGAGAGCGGCGAGGAGATCCTGCCCGCCGCGATCCTCGCCGCCTTCGAGCGGGAGTACCTGCGGGAGGGGCCGCTGGCGCTGCTCGAGCACGAAGAAGAAGGCAGCGAGCTGCGCGCGATCATCCTCGATCACGGTGAGAAGCGGCAGCTGCGCGGCATGGGCAACGGCCCGCTCGCGGCGCTCGTGGATGCGCTGCAGACGGGCTGTGGGCTCGTGCTGCGCGTCGTCGATTACGCCGAGCATGCGCTCGGCGAGGGCGCAGAGGCCACGGCCGTGGCCTACGTCGAGCTGGCGACGCCGGACGGTGCGCCGGTCTTCGGTGTCGGCCGCAGCCCGAGCCTGCTCACGGCCTCGCTCGAGGCCGTCCTCTCGGCCGTTAACCGGGCGCTGCGGCGGGGAGATCTCGCGCGCAGCGCGTGAGCGGCTCTCGCGAGAAGGAGGTCTGGCTCGTGGAGAAGATGCGTGTGCTGCTCGAGGCGGCCGTCGTCGCCTCTCCCTACGGCCGGCATCTCGGCCTCGTGTCGGAGTCGATCACCGAGGATCGCGTGGTGATCCGGCTCCCCTTTCGAGACGAGCTGACGACGATGGGTTCCGTCGTGCACGGCGGAGCCATCGCCTCGCTCGCCGACGCTGCGGCGACGGCGGCGTGCTGGGCGAGTCCGCGCGTCGCACCCGGCTCGCGCGGAACCACGATCGCCCTCTCGCTCCAGTATCTGAACGCCGGGCGCGGTCAGGATCTCGTCGCGACGGCCACGGTGATCCAGCGCGGCCGCTCGATCTGCGTGGCCGAGGTCGACGTCCGCGGCGCCGACGGCACGCTCGTCGCGCGCGCGACTGCCACCTACAAGCTGTCGGCGCCGGCGGCCTGATGGGGCCGCGCTGCGCTCGGGCGCCGAGCGATCCGCGGCGGTAGCCTCTCGCCCCTCACCCCGGCGGTCCCGGGGAGTCCAGCATGCAGACCGAGCGCCCGCTCGAGGCAGCCCGCATGGCCAACGCGCTGCGCCGCCGCGCCACCTACGACGACCTGTGCAAGGTCCCGGACCACCTCGTCGCCGAGATTCTAGACGGCGAGCTGGTGACGAGCCCGCGGCCGGCGTCGCCGCACGCACTCGCGAGCTCGGCCATCGGGAGCGATCTCTTCACGGCCTTCCACCGGCCTCCGGGCGACCCGAAGGGCCCCGGCGGCTGGTGGCTTCTCGACGAGCCCGAGCTGCACCTCGGCGACGACGTGCTCGTGCCCGACATCGCCGGCTGGCGGCGCGACACGATGCCCGTGCTTCCGAACGTGGTCGGCTTCCTGCAGGCCCCGCAGTGGGTGCTCGAGGTCGTCTCGCCGAGCACGGCCCGCATCGACCGCGTGCGCAAGCTGCCGATCTACGCGCGCGAGGGCGTGGCGCACGCGTGGCTGGTCGATCCGCTCTCGCGCACGCTCGAGATCTACCGCCTCGACGCTGGTCGCTGGCTGCTCGCCGCGACACACGGCGGTGACGAGCCGGTGCGCACGGAGCCCTTCGAGGCGCTGGAGCTC
>CAYOIG010000374.1:0-2202 GCA_964403915.1 uncultured Myxococcaceae bacterium | reverse complement strand
TTATCGGACGCTTGCCTGTAATGGGCTGAGCCGGCGTCGGGCCGGAAGGAGAGCCCATGATTCGCAAGGTTCTGTCGGGAGTTGCCGTCCTGCTGGCGCTCGTGATCCTGGCTGCGGCCGGGTTTCTGGCCGCCGCCCATGCGGGCGTTCGCCGGGAGCGTGCGCCGCTGCCCGCGCGAGCGGACGTCGTGGCGACCGGCCGCGGAGGCGAGCACCCCGTGCGCCTCGCCGTGGCGAACACGGCGAGCCAGGTGATGCCGCGCGCAGGCGTGCTCGATCCCGATCGCGATCCGAGCCCGAACGAGCCCTACGTCATGAGCCACCCGTCCTTCGTGCTCGAGTGGGCGGATGGGAAGATCCTGCTGGTCGACGTGGGCATGGATCGGGAAGGAGCGATCCGCTTTGGCCGCCCCATCGAGCTGGCTTCGGGCGGCGAGCCCATGGAGCCCCATGCGTCGGTGGCCGCGCAGCTCGGCCCGGCGGCCGAGCGCGTCGAGGGCATCGTCTTCACGCACCTGCACCAGGACCACGTCGGGGGTGTCGCGGAGCTGTGTCGCGGGCGCACGCGACCCCTGAAGGTCTTCATGACCGAGGCGCAGGACGAACGCCCCAACTACACCACGCGTTCCGGCCGCGAGCTTCTCGCCGGCGTGAAGCTCGGCGCGCAAGCGGAGGCAGACGCAGCCTGCGTCGAGGTCGTGCCGCTCGCGAGTGGAGGCCTTTCGCCCGTGGCGGGCTTTCCGGGCGTCTTCGTGATCGCAGCCGGTGGCCACACGCCGGGCAGTCAGATCGTCGTCGCGAACGTCGACGCCGGATCGATGCCGAGCCAGTTCGCTTTCACCGGCGACATCGTGAACAGCATCGCCGGTATCGACTTCGACATCCCGAAGCCCGGCCTCTACCGGCTGCTGGTCGTTCCCGAGGCCGACGAGCGCCAGACGGAGCTCCGCCAGTTCCTGCGTGATCTGAGGGATGCGGGGGGCGCGGCGCTCCTCGTTTCGCACGACGAACGCCAGCTCGCTGCGAGTGGCGTGCCCGCCTATCGCTGAGCCAGCTCGGCCATCAGCGCGAAGAGCTCGAGGGCATTGGCTCGCGGCCCCTTCCCGCCGCTGAACTCGCCGTAGAGCGTGTGCACGTTGACGGCGATGCGCTCGGCGTCTCCCCACGCCGAGAAGTCGGCAAGGGCGATGTCGCGGGCCGCGTCCGCGGGGGAAAGGCCCGCGTCGAAGCGCCTGCGCGCCTCGTCCCGCACGTAGACGAGATAGTCGCGCACGCGCAGCGCGCCGGCAGCGTCGGTCACGGGGCCGTGGCCGGGAACGATCACGTCCACGTCCATGGCGGCGATACGCTCGCAGGCGGCGATCCAGTTGGCGACGGGCCCTGCCCACATGATCGGCGTTCCGTCGATGAATAGGATGTCGCCGGTGAACACGACGCGATCGGCCGGCACGTGGACGAGCACGTCGCCCTTCGTGTGGGCCGGGCCGACCTCGATCAGCCGCACCTGCTTCGTGCCCACGTGGCGCACGCACTCGCCGCGGAAGGTCTCGGTCGGCGGCGTATGGACGATGCCCGCGAAGTCGAAGCCCCCGAGGCAGCGCGCGAGAAAGACGCCACCGGGGCCGAGCGCGGGCGCGCTGCTGACGAGCAGCGCCATGCGGTCGGGCGGCAGCTCCTCCATCTCGGCGGCGCTCGCGGCCGAGGCGATGATGCTTGCTCCCTTCACGAGCTGGTTGCCGTAGCAGTGGTCGCCGTTGGCGTGGGTGTTGACGAGGGTGCCGATTCGAGCGGCCGCGGGCGTTGCGCGCCGCATGGCCTCCAGCATCTCGGCCGTGAGGCGAAGGTCGTAGAGCGTGTCGACGAGCAGCGCCTCGCCCGCATCGGTCACGAGACCGGCATTGCTCCAGCCCCAGCTTCCATCGGGCTGGAGGTACGCGAAGCAGCCGCCGCCGAGGTCGTGGAGGCCCTTCGTATACGGGGGTCGCCGCATGGACGCGGCGAGGGTAGCCGCCGGCACCGCGGTTTACAGCGACCTTCCTGCTGGGCGAGAATGTCGCGCCGGCCGGCGGGTCGCGCGAAAAAGGGGGAGGGACGAGATGGGCAAGCTCGACGGCAAGGTGGCGCTGATCACGGGCGCTGCGCGGGGGCAGGGCGAGGCCGAGGCGAGGCTCTTCGCCGCCGAGGGCGCGCGGGTCGTGCTCG
>CAYOIG010000373.1:0-2330 GCA_964403915.1 uncultured Myxococcaceae bacterium | reverse complement strand
TGGAAGCCGATGGATAACACAGCCGTGGGGGGGCGGAAAGGTGGCGCTCCGCCAACACGGCCGAGCGGCTACCCGCCCCCTGCCTTGCCTCACGCCGAGAGCAGCACATCCCCGGCGCGGGCCCGCAGCAGCGGCAACCCTGCGGCACGCAGGCCCAGCTCGAAGACCAGCCCCTCCGGCGCACGCCCGCTGCAGCGCAGGGTGTCCGCGTGGATGCCCCGCAGGTGATGGAACGCGCAGAGCGTGGTGCGATTCCACGGCTCGTCGGGGCCACCCGCGGATTGGAAGACAATGTGATGCGACTGGAGGCTCCGCCGCGCCGTGCAGCCCGGCGCGGTGCAGCGGAAGCCGTCGCGCTCGAAGTCGGCGTAGTCGTGGAACTGCGCTCCCTGCTCCAGCCACGCCGCGATCACGTGGTCGAGCATCCAGAGCAGCGCGTCCGTGGCGCTCTGCTTCGTCTGCTTCTCGGCTTCGAGGTGCAGGCGGGCCGCCTCGAGGGCCACGAGAAACACGTTGGCCGCCTCCGGGGGAGCGGTGAAGCTGATCGCGTCGCGCCCTGTGCCGCGAGCGCCGAGGGCATCTTCGAGCCAGCGCAGCGTCACGCCCTGCGCGAAGGCGATGGCGTCCGGCTGCTGCGCGGGAGGGACGACCTCCGAAACGAGAGACGCCTGCTTCGGCGTGAGGAGCCCGTCGCGAAACGCGCCACCCACCGCGCTTCCGGCCGGGCCAAGGCGGGCCATCCGCACCCAGCGCCGTACCGTGCGCGGGGAGACGTCGACCCGCTCGAGGACGTAGCGCTCGAAGCTGCCGAAGCCGAGCTCGCGGTAGAGCCTGCGCTCCAGGACCTGGCGCAGGAGGCGGCCGAGATCGTGATCGATGCGCTGCAGGCGCTTCATCGCGCGGCGCAGCGCCGTATCGAGGGCGTGGGGGGAGGCCGTCTCGGCCCAGGCGCTGAGGCCCAGGAGGTCGGCCTCGGTGCAGGCATGGCGGCGATCCCAACGCAGGAGTCCGAAGGCCTCGTGGCGAAGGCCGTGCTCGCGGGCCGTTTGCTCTACCGCGCGCGGCTCCGTGCTTGCGGGCCGTGCGCCGGCGTGCGACGCGGGCTCACCCGCCCCCGCAGCCCTCGCAACGAGCCCGGGAGGGATCGCTCCCAAGGCCTCGGCGGCCATACTCTCGGCGCACTCCCAGACCGGCAGCGTCTCGCCCGCCATGCGGCGCGCGAGCTCGAGGGCGGCCAGCCAGCGCCCCTGCTGCGTTTCGGGCAGCGGCACGCTCACGCGGACCCGCGCGGCAGGCTCGGTCTCCGGCGTCGGCACATCTGGGAATGCCGCGTGCAGCATCGCCTCCGCCGCGCAGACCGTGCGGCCGCGCAGCGCCTCGGCGAAGGCCTCGTCCGTCTCCGGCGATGCATGGGCGACGGCGCGACGTGCCACCGACCACGAGATCTCAGACGAGAGGACTGCGGCCCGTAGCCGCGGGAGCTCCGCCAGCGCCTCCCACACCCGCGACCACTCGCGAAGGGCGTGGGCGGTCACGCCCAGCCGCTCGCGGGCGTAGTCGCCGAGGCAGCGGAAGGCGAGGTCCTCGTAGGCACGGCGCTTCACGAGCCGCAGCGCCAGCAGGCCCAGCACGGGGCGCAGCGCAGCCCGCTCGGCGACGAGGCTCTGCACGCGCCCGCGGGCAGCCCATGCCCCGCCGCGTGGGAGAGATCGCAGCACGCCTCCGACGCGCTGCCCCTTGCGAGTGCTCGCGCCGCGTACACCTCGCCTGGCCACGACGCCGTGAAGCGATGTCCTCCAAAGCCAGCCCCACGCACGCGGGACTGCGCGAGCGATGGTGTGGCGGCCGGTACGCTCCTCACACCCGCCCGCGAGCATGGCCCTCGAGGCGTCGCTCCAATCCGGCTGTGCAGGCATTCCCACGTCTGCGCGCCCGCCCGGCTACGCGAGACGCCGGCCCGAGGAGACCGTCCTCCACACCGTCGTTCGCGAAGAGCTCGAGACGTTCCTCGCGCGGGCAAGAGAGCGCGAGCATCCCGTGCCCCGCTTCGTGGAGCGTGAGTTCCGCGCCTACCTTGCCTGCGGCATGCTCGAGCATGGCTTCGTGCGTGTGCGCTGCGAGGCCTGCGGCCACGACCGTCTGGTGGCGTTCACCTGCAAAGGCCGCGGCTTCTGCCCCTCCTGCGGCGGCCGCCGTATGGCCGACACCGCGGCGCATCTCGTCGACCGCGTGCTTCCCGAGACCCCCGTGCGCCAGTGGGTGCTCTCGCTCCCTTTCGCGCTGCGCTACCGCCTGGCCTACGACGCACAGAGGACGAGCACTGTCCTCTC